>JAJXTW010000114.1 GCA_021783455.1 Nitrospirota bacterium
GAGCGGGCTTTTGCCTACGCCAGTCGGGCCGAGGAGCAGAACAGCGTCTATGGGATAGATGTAGGTCATAGCGTCACAAAAAGGATTGGGAACATCATATCTGCTCACGCTGATCTCTTCGGATTTTATTCTTCAGACTTTCAAGGCTTTTTTTCGAGGCAATCGTAAGCTCGTTCTCCGGCAGCCGGTCAAGAGCAAACCAGCCGATCTCATCGCACTTATGCGGCTCCCGGATGCTCGGCATGCCGTTCTTCACCTTGCAGATAAACGAGGGAGAGACCCAGTGCTGTTTTTCGTCGGGGATGAGGTGGTTCACGACATCCAAAAGACCGCACACCTCGATATCGAACCCGTACTCTTCCCGTACCTCGCGGCAGAGGGCCTGCTCGAGCTCTTCGCCGAACTCGACTGCGCCGCCGGGAAACTCCCATTTGCCGGATTCATTCCGCACTTCCTTACCGCGCTTGGCGAGGAAGATGGCGCCGTTGGTGTTGAAAATGACGGCGCCCACACCCACGCCGATGTAATCGACGCCCTTTTTCATAACAGTCTTGTGCGGCCCTTCCCGAAATTCATTCCGATGCAATCTACCAAAAATGTCCGCCAAAGTCAAAAGCCTGTTTCCACATGGAATGGATTTTTTCTTGACATAATTCCTTTTTCGCTTATAATACCCCCCTGTCTAAATTACCAGCGAAGGAGCAGGAACGATGTCCGAAACAACAGCACAAAAAAGCAATCTCAAGCAGAAACGGGCGCAGGGTTTCAGGAAACGGATGAGCACGGCAAAGGGGCGGGCAGTCATCAACCGTCGCAGAGCCAAGGGAAGAAAGCGCCTCGCGGTGTAGCATCCCCCCGGGGATGTGACTCATGCCGTACGCATATCAAAAAAGCGAGCGGATTCGAAAAAATAGGGAATTTGTTGCCACCATGAAAGGTAAAAGACTGTCTCTCGAAGGTCTTTCTATTTTTTATGCCGCCAATGAGACAGGGAATTTCAGGGTCGGTATCTCCGTCAGCAAGAAGCTGGCGAATGCGGTGAACCGGAACAGGCTGAAACGGCGGATACGGAACAGCGTCATGCAAGCGCTCACCGGGCACACGTTGGGATATGACCTGGTGTTCGTGGCCCGGCAGCCGCTCTACTCCGCCGGATATGAGCAGATCGTGAAAGCAGTTCATGCAGTTCTTGGCCGGACCGTTCTCCGCAACCAGAACCCGGAAGGCAGCAGACCGTGAGACGTTTATTCATCGCCATCATCCGATTTTACCGGCGCTTTATTTCGCCGTTCTTGCCGCAAGCCTGCAGATTCACCCCCACGTGTTCGGAATACGCATTAGAGGCCTTCGAGAAAAAGACCATCCCGCGGGCGTTCTGGATGACGGTTTCGCGGATCGCAAGATGCCACCCCTTTCATCCCGGTGGATACGATCCCGTAAAATAGGTTCGGAGGATTCATGGAAACACGAAGATTTATTTTAGCCCTTTCACTCTCCCTGCTGGTGTTCCTGCTCTATGTGCGTTTCTTCGCCCCAAAACCGCCGGAGAAACCGATTGTCCCGGAAACGTCCAAAAAGCAATCAGCACCGCAAGCACCGGCAGGACCGGCTCAGCAAACAGCGCACCCGGAAGCTGCTGCAAAGATCAAGCAGGCAACAGCGGGCAGGGACATCGTCATTGAAACCGACCTTGTGAAGGCCAGCGTAAACACCGCCGGCGGCGTTATCTCCGGTTGGGAATTGAAACACTACCGCGAGGCAGATAAGACCCCTGTCGGCCTGGTCGCGCTGTATAAGAGGATCACGGGCCAGGCCCCGCCGGAGAAGCCGAAGAAAGAATTCGGCAACGTGCAGCTCCTGCCCAGCTACGAGGGCATCGACCGGAAGGACATGATTGATCCGCTCTCCCTGGCCCCGCTCGACAAGTCTCTTTACCAGCTTGCGGGGGTCGAATTCAGCGCCAATCGCGATTCCCTGCAACTCAGCAAGGACAAGCCGTCCGGCACGCTGGTCCTTACCTATCGGGGGCCGGCCGGCATCGAGATCGAAAAACAGCTGACCTTCCATAACGACTCATATAAAGTCGACATCACCCTCCGGACCAAGGGGCTTGACGGGTACACGCTGTCCCTTGGCACGGACTTCGGCATCGCCGACAAGGTGAGCAAGGACGCGAGCGGCCGCGTCGGCATGGTTGCCGTGACCGACGGCAAATTGATATCCGATAAGCTCGGCAGCATCAAAGGAGAAGTGCAGTACGCCGGAACCATAGACTGGTTCGGCCAGGACGACAAGTATTTTACCGCCTCGATCATCTACGGCGGCACGGGCATCGTGACGAGTAAAAAAGAGGCTGCACCGGCGGAGATCGGCGACCTGCTCACCACGGACCTGACGGTGAAGGAAAACCCCCAGGAGCATACCTTTACGCTCTATGCCGGTCCCAAGATTTTTACGCTCCTTGAGGCCCAGGGCCACGGCATGGAGCGGCTGGTTGACTATGGCTGGTTCAGCATCCTGGCGAAGCCGATGTTCTGGCTCCTGAGACATTTTTATGGTATCACGAAAAACTACGGCATCGCGATCATCCTGCTCACGATCGTTGTTCGGGCGCTTCTGTTTTATCCGTCGCTCAAGAGCGCAACGGCCATGGAGGAAATGAAGAAGCTCCAGCCCCAGCTGACGGCCCTCCGGGAAAAATACAAGAAAGATCCCACCCGGATGAACCAGGAAATGATGAAAATGTACAAGGAGCACAAGGTCAACCCGCTGGGGGGGTGCCTTCCCATGGTTCTGCAGCTGCCGTTCTTTGTCGCGCTCTACAACGTCCTGTCCGTCTCGATCGAGCTGCGCCAGTCGCCGTTTATCTCCTTCTGGATCAAGGACCTGTCGGTCTACGATCCTTATTACATTCTGCCGATTTTGATGGGCGTGAGCATGATCTTCACGATGAGGATGACGTCCGCGACTCCCGACCCCCAGCAGGCGAAGATCATGATGTTCATGAACATTGCCTTTATTTTCCTCTTTGCCTGGCTTCCCGCCGGGCTTCTGCTCTATATCACGCTCTCCAACATGCTTTCGATCGTGCAGCAGCTCTACGTTCGAAGGATCATCAACCGCAGGACAAACACGCCGGCCCTCTCGTCCTAGAATTGGAAAACGCCCCCGCGTAAACGCGGGGGCGTCAGTTTCAGGGTCTTTTTTACGCTATACTCGAATGTAAGAGGAGCGCATGCAAAGACCTGTGAAAACCGGGACGATCTTTTGCTTTACCATACTCATCATCCTTCTCTGCCGGCCTTTACCATCAAAAGGCGCGGAGGGGCTCTTTATCGAAACCGGTCCGGGCTTTGCACGCTCTCTGGATACCGGGGTTCTCCTGGTCCGCTACGTGAAAGACGTTTCGCCTCTTTGGGGATATGAAAGCTTTTACGAGGGTATCTACGCGCGCTGGAGCGGCGGACATCATGCGGAAGATTTTTCCATTGCACGGGGTGTTCGGTGGAGGGTCAGCGAGAACGCCTACTACAGCGCAGAAATCGGCGGCGGGCACATCAGCAGGGTGACCGGGAATCTGGGCACGCCCTTTGATTTTTATTTCAGGATTGCATACGGCAGAAAGATCGGTTGCTACGACATCTCTCTCGGCATCATTCACATTTCCAATGGAAAACCCCTCTTCCAATGGCCCGGACCCGACAACGGTGAAAACTTCATAACCATTGCGGTCGGCGAACTGTTTTAACGCAGCGATTACCGGCAACCGTCACGAGACCACCCGCTCTTTCAGCGTTCGCTCCATACCAAAGAATACCTCAACTACTTTTGGATCGAACTGCACACCGGCCTGGGAGCGGATGAACTCCCGCACCTTCTCTTCGGACCAGGCCGCATGGTAGCGCCGGTCGGAATAGAGCGCGTCCCACGTGTCGGCCAGAGCAAAGATGCGGGCCGCCAGGGGGATTTGTTCAGCCTTCAGCCCCCGGGGGTAGCCTGTTCCGTCCCATCGTTCATGATGGCAGTAGGGTATGTCGAGCGCGGGCTTGAGGTAGGCGATGGGCGAGAGAAGCTCAAAAGCATAGACCGGATGACGCCGCATGATCGTCCACTCCTCGTCAGTGAGCGGGCCGGTCTTGAGCAGAATGCTGTCCGGGATGCTCATCTTGCCGATATCGTGGAGCAGCGAACCGCGCCGGATATGCACGAGCTCCGTCTCGCTTATGCCCATAAGGCCGGCGATCCGCAAGGTCATTTCCGCGGCGCGCTGGGTATGGCCCTCGGTCTCCTGGTCGCGCAGCTCGAGCGCCCGTGCCCATCCCTCGATCGTGGTGTCATAGGCGAGAATGAGCTCCGCGTTGGAACGCTGAAGATCCTTGAACAGCGTTGCGTTGTCGATGGCGATAGCGGCCTGCGCAGCGAGAGCTTCGAGGAAGCCGATCCACTCTTCGTCAAAAACCATTGCAGCGCGATTGAGGACCTCAAGTACGCCCTTCACCTGCCCCTTGGCAATGAGCGGCACGACGGCGTAAGCCACGAATCCTTCCCGTTCGAGGAGCGGGGCCCGCACATACCCGCTGTCCGGGGCCGTGAGGTCCGGCACCCTGATGCTCCGAAGCTCAAGGGCCGCGCGCCCTGCGAGGCCCTCTCCGAGCCTCAGGCGGGAGTGCTGGATCCGGGTATCACGAAAGCCCTGCATGGCGGCAAACTCCAGCATCTGTGTATGAGGGCTTAAGAGCAGGACATCGGCCGCGTCGACGTGGAGTTGCGTGATGACAAGATCGAGCATTTCCTGGAGGGTGATCCGGAGATCGAGGTTCGAGCTGATGATAAGATCGATGGCATGGAGCGTCGTCAGGTGTTCGAGGCGATAGCGGGCCTGTTCCTCGGCCTTCTTTCGGGCGGTGACATCTTCTCCTGAGCTGAGCGTGGCGATGATCCGGCCGTGCTCATCCTTGATCAGCGTGTTGTGCCAGGCGATGGTCCGTTCCTCTCCGCTCCTGGTCGTGATCGGGTTTTCATAATACTCAACGGCCCGACCGGCCATGAGCCGTGCGAAAACCTCCCGTACTTCTTTTCCGAGCCGCTCCGGTACAAAATGTTCAAACCAGTTTTTTCCGACGATCTCTTCTTCCCCGTAGCCAAGGATCTCGCTGCCCTTTCTGTTGATCAGGGTCACGACGCCACTCTGATCGAGGACGCGCAGGATCACTCCGGCAACGTCGAGGTACTGCTCGGCGCGCTCTTTCTCTTTGCGCCGGGCCGCCTCCGCCGTACTGCGCTGAGTGATGTCCCTGAAGATGCCCTGGATGATTTTTTTGCCGCCGATTTCCACAAGGTTCGCATTGATTTCGACGGGAATGTCGCGGCCGTTTCCGTCATTGTCACGGTGCAGTATGCAGATATCATCGACGAGAGAGCTCTTTCTGTCGATGACTTCCTGGAACAGTTTCCGGCAGCGTTCCTTGTTGCCGCTCGAGTGAAGTTCCGTGATGTGCCTGCCGATAAGACGGTCCGCTTTTACGCCGGTCAGTTCCTCGATCTTGCGGTTGACTTCGAGGATTTCACCGCTTTCCGCGTCGGCGATGACGATTCCATCGTTTGCGTTGTGCATGAGGAGGCGGTATTTTTCCTCGGATTCGCGGAGGGCCGCTTCCGCGGTTATGCGTGTCCGAAATTCACTGCGCATTACCGCGAAAAGGAGACCCGCGCTTGCCGCAACAAAAAACCACCCTTTATACGTCTGCAGCGTGGTCAGGTCGTGGCTGTTGGTAACAAGCATCTCAAGAAGGTGATCTGAGATGGCGATCCACAGGCCTCCGAAGAGGAGGTAGAGAAGAACTATGTAAAATATCGGGTGAGTGGTAAAACGTTTCATTTTGCGGTTCCGGACCATATTAGATTAGCTGAAGAGCAGTAGCTCTCCCCGTACTTATATATTATCACATATGACTGACAGCAGCGGACCTTGCACAGGCATTTATCAGTTCAACGCAGCCGCGAATTGTCATCAACGGTTACAAAAGGACCATGGCGAGATCGGACTTAGATTTAAAGAATGGTTTGAAAGGACCCTCCTTTGGCAGGGAGGGTCCTTAAGCGGGAATAAATCGCAGGAATAACGAATTACAGGATTTTAACAAGCTCGAGATCGAAAATCAGTTCTTTTCCTGAAAGCGGATGGTTGGCATCAAGGGTCATGGTCCTGTCCGTGACTGCCGTGACCGTGACCAGAATGTTCTGGTCGTCAGCCTGGGTCATCTCGAGCCGCTGGCCGACTGATGGGTTCAGGTCTACAGGGAGCTGGCTTCGGTCCATGGTAACGACCATGTCCTCGCGCCGCTGGCCGTACGCCTGATCCACGGGGATGGTCACGGTTTTGGACTCCCCGACATTCATGCCGACCACCGCCTGCTCGAACCCTGCGATGACCGCCCCTTTGCCGATATTGAATTGAAGCGGATAGCGCTCCCGTGACGTATCAAAGACCGTCCCATCACCGAGTTTGCCGGTATAATGTACTTGAACGGTATCGCCTTGTTTCGCTTGAGCCATGTTCTTCTCCTTTTGTCGTATCTTTTTTGCTGAAAAGCAATAAAAAAAATGTTCATTACTTTACCTCTTCCTGTTTATAACTTCAAGAAATAAATGGGCTCCAATGCCGGTTGTGGGCGCCCTTTGGCTCAACATTCCTTGACAATGGGGGAACCATGAGATATTGTATTTGAAGGTTAAGGATTGAGGGAAAACACACCATGAAGAACGAAAAACCATTGCCACGGCCGCAGAATACGCCCTTTGGAAGAAAAAAAACATTCGAACAGGAAGACGCGCAGGACGGGTTGATTGCAGACCGCATGGCAGCGGCCATGGCCGAGGGAAAGCTTGACGAGTTTCTGAAGCAGGAAATGCCGGACAATGAATATGCGAGGAACCTGGCAGGCATGATGATGGGAATGACGGGGATGATGCCGATGGACGGCCAGACAGCTGCCCCAACTTCTCCTGCGCAGGAGCAGCAGCCCGCGTCATCGGAGATGAAGGCAGAGGAGCAGATAGCGCCGTCAACAGAAGTGCCTGAAGATGTGCGAAAAGCAATCGAGAGCGGAGATGTCAAAGGTCTCAAGGAAATTCTTCGACGGGAATACCTCAAGCGGACGCCGGGAGCAGAGCTCAACATGAGCGAAGAAACGGCTCCGCCGTCGCAGATGCAGGCGTCCGGCATGCCCATGATCGACAAGAACCTCATCGACGCAATGGTCCAGATAGCAAAGGACAATAGTGTTACGGTCGACTGGATGATCCTGAGGGCGATTAAGCTGTATGTTCAGGAATATCAGAAAACCGGAAAGTTGTAGCCTGAACCAGCAGTGATTTTGGCTGGCAAACCTTACGACCTCAGAAAATCTTCCACCTGTTTTTTGATCTCAAGATGATGCAGCGGGATGTTTGAAACGTCCTTGTTCCCGGGCACTGCCAGGACATGGACGAAGGTCGGTCCTTCTTGTGGTTTCTTCATTACTTCAATGAGCTGTTCTTCGTTCCAGACCTTAATAGTCTTCTTAAATCCGAATCCCTGTGCAACAACATCCAAATCAACACACGCGCCCGTGAGCGTGGGCTGGTTTCCGGTCGAACCATACGCGCTGTTGTCGATGGCGACGATAATTAAATTCTTAGGCGCAGCTGCTGCAGCTGTGGCAAGCGTGCCTGGATTCATGAGCAAGCTGCCGTCGCCGTCGATTACGACGACGTTTTTCAATGATGTAAGCGCGATGCCGAGTCCGATGGGTGTTGCCATGCCCATGCTGCCGAGCATGTAGAAGTTAGAAGGCTGGTGCTTGATTGCGTACAGCTCCTTGGACGGCCACCCGAGATTGCTCACCACTGCCTTGCCAACAAGGTAGGGCGCGATGATTTTGATGATGTCATAACGAGTGAGAGTGGGGCGTGGTAAAGGATGCCCGATACATGATGCAGGATCAGCTTTCTTACTTTCATCATGCATCTTGCTTCCTGCATCTACTTTTATCGATCCGCATTCAGATCCTTCCCATATCTCCGGGCTCAACAAGAAGGCATGAATTTTATTCTCGTCATAAACTTCTCCTAGCTCTTTCTCCACTTTGGCGAAATCGCGGCTGTTCTTTATTTCTGAAAAAGCGATTCCCGCACCAGTCAGGATCGCGGGGAGCCGCCTGCCCATGGGAAACTGAGCTTCGATCTTCTCTTTGTAGATTCCCCGTTGGCTCACGAAGAGCGCCAAGGGCAGTTCATAGAATTGCGTGAGAGAGAGCAAGGCATTGATCATGTTCCCGATGCCCGAACTCTGGACGAACATGGCCGGCTGTTTGCCAGAGAGGGCAGCGCCTGCGCAGATCCCGACGCCTTCTTCCTCGCGGGTCAGCGGTATATGAGGGAAGAACTGGCCGATCATTTCGAGCAAA
>JAJXTW010000006.1 GCA_021783455.1 Nitrospirota bacterium
CCTCAGGATTATCAACGACGAAAGCGACCGCCTGGGCAGGCTGATCAGCGACGTGCTGGACCTTTCGCGCATCGAAGCGGGCGCCGTCCGATGGAACTCTCAGCAGGTTTTCCTCAAAGATGTCATTCCGCTCTCCGTGGAAGCGGTCCTCCCGCTGGCGCAGAACAAGGGGATTCATCTCGCGACCACGCTCGTCGAAACGCTGCCCGCGATCCTCGGCGACAAAGACAGACTGGTCCAGCTCGTCACAAATCTGCTGTCCAATGCCGTCAAATTCACGTCTTCCGGCGGGTCCATCACCATCAATGCTCACCAGGAGCAGGCGCCTCTTCCGCGCCTCGTGGTTGCGATCTCCGACACGGGCGTCGGCATCCCGCCCGAGGACCTCACGCTCATCTTCGACACGTTCTACCGCTCAAGTCATCCCCTGATGGACCATACGGAGGGCACCGGCCTCGGCCTTACCATCGCCCGCCAGATCGTGAAGAATCTGGGAGGCGAAATCTGGGCGACCAGCACCCGGGGCTCCGGCAGCACCTTCTTTTTTACCCTTCCCCTTGCCGGCAACGACGCCCGGGCCGGAGGGAAGAACCCATGAAACTGCTGAGATCCCTGAATGGAAAACGTACTTTTTTCCGCAGCAAAGTCGCGCGGCGCATCTTTGTGCTGTTTATCCTCTGCACACTCATCCCCTTAAGCGCACTTGCTTATTTTGCCTTTAGCCAGGTAACGAAAAACCTTTACTCGCAGGCCAATGAAGACCTTCATGTTGCAAGCAAGGCCGCCGGCATGCTGACATTCCAGCACCTGCAATTTCTGGAAACCGATCTCGGCATGGTAGGCGCAATTCTCGGACAGGGGGAGAGCGAGCGGATGGCCCTCTCGGTTCCCGGGCTCCGGGCAAGACTCCGCGTCCAATTCAAAAGTATCGTTTTGACGAGCGGCACTGGCCGTACAAAAATTCTTTCGGGGAAGATGCCGGTAATCCCGCAACTAACAAAGGATGAACAAGACTACGTTCATACCAACAAGACACTTGTCCTCACCCGTCTTGTCGCTGAAAAGCATGTCCGTATCTATATGGTGAAAGCCGTCTCCCCGCCGGACGCGTCCCGGGATCTTATCTTCGGTGAAATTGATCCCGAGTATTTGTGGGGAGGCGAAGGTTTTCTGTCTCCGCAGACAGAACTCTTCGTGCTCGATCACTCCAGGAACGTGCTGTTTTCCTCGTTTCCCGAATATACCCCCTTGCAGGAAATGCAGAACGCGATGCAGCAGGACCCTTCCATAGGGAGATTTACCTGGGCCTACGGGAACAAGTCATTTCTCGCAAGTTATTGGGACTTATTCATGGTCCCCCGGTTCCATGCGAACTGGATCGTGGTGCAAAGCCAGGCAAAAACCGATATTCTTGCCCCTATCGGCAATTTCAGGGATATCTTCCTGCGGTTGGTTCTTCTGACGTTCCTGACCGCGGTGTTCCTCAGTCTCATCCAGATCAGGAGGAGCCTGGTCCCCATCGAACTGCTCCGTGAGGCAACCCGGAAGTTTGGGGAGAAGAAGTTTGAAAGCCGGGTAACGATAAGGACCAACGACGAATTTGAAGAATTGGGCGGGTCGTTCAATGAGATGGCTGCAGGTCTTGAAAACTACCTTCAGATCATGACGACATTGAACCGCATCGGGTTGGCCCTGTCCGCAGAAAAGAGCAATAAGCGCCTGCTGGAACTCATTTTGCTCGGGGCGAAAACTATTACCCATGCCGACGGATGCGCCCTCTACGCCGTGACGGAGGAAAAACAATTGAAACTTTCGGTCATGCATGTTGATTCTATCAACCTGGTAATCGACCATGCCGGGGATGTGGCGATCCCTCTTTATGATGCGGAAGGAAAACCGGACACGCGGACGGCGTTGGCATTTTCAAAACTCAAAGATGTCACGGTCAATATTCCCGATATTGATCTTTCGCAGGACTTTGACTTTTCCCGCACCCGGGATTTCGACAAAAGAATGGGGTACCGGTCCCGTTCGCTTCTCTGCGTTCCCGTGAAGAACCACGAAAACGAGGCCGTGGGCGTTCTCCTCCTTATCAACGCACAAGACAAGATTTCCCGGACGTTCGTGTCTTTCTCGGACGAAGATCAGCGTCTGCTGGAGGCCCTTGCTTCCCAGGCCGCCGTGGCATTGTCAAAAAATAAATTGATCGAAGACTTCTCGGCCCTCTTCGACTCGCTGGTCGAACTCCTCGCCACGGCGATTGACAAAAAATCCCCGTACACCGGCAGTCACTGCAGACGTGTTCCCGAGCTGACCATGATGCTCGCAGAAGCGGTTTCCGGCAAAAAAGAAGGCGTCTTCGGTAACTTGACGTTGTCCGAGGAAGAGCTCCATGAATTGAAAATAGCCGCGCTCTTACACGACTGCGGCAAGGTGAGCACCCCTGTACACATATCGGACAAGGCGACGAGGCTGGAGACCATTTTTGACCGGATACACTTGATCGAAGCGCGCTTTGAGGTGGTTAAGCGCGATGCACAAATTGCTTTTTTACAAAATCGCCGCGACGCATCCTCGCCAGGAAGCGCAAAAGATCTTGTGGCGGAACAAGAGGCGTTTGAAAAGACGTTGGAGGAAATTGAGCGGGACAAAGATTTCGTGCGAGCCTGCAACAGCGGTGGAACCGTTATGGATGAAAACCGGAAAGCGGGGATAGAGCGCATTGCTCTCAACTATCGGTGGATCAATGCTGACGGCAAGGAAGAATCCGTTCTGTCTGAAGCAGATACATATATGCTTACCTCCAGCGCCCGGGGCACCCTTACCCCGGCCGAGCGGGCAATAATTAACCAGCATGTGGAGACCACGATTAAAATGCTTGAATCCTTGCCCTATCCAAAATCGCTTCGCAACGTACCGGCCTACGCGCAGGCGCATCACGAGCGGATGGACGGGAAAGGCTATCCAAAGGGGCTCACGAAAAGGGAGATTCCCCTGCAAGGGAGAATCATAGCCATTGCGGACATCTTTGAGGCTATGACCGCGCGAGACCGTCCCTATAAAAAAGGAAAGACGCTCATGGAAGCCCTGTGCGAGCTGGGTTCCATGAAGCAGGAAGGACATATCGACCCGGATCTTTTTAACGTATTCATCAATGAAAAAGTATATCTGCGCTATGCCGAGAAATATATCTCTCCGGCACAGATTGATGAGATTGTGCTCTCCCGGATACCGGGATATGCGCCGCCTTCGGAATAACTCGTCCGCGATGCGTTAGCGTTCCAGAGGGCGAGACACTCCAAATAAACCGTCCGTTCATGGTGGCCCGCAAGCTTGCCGAACAATCGAACCCTTCCGAACTCTTTTTCAACTTACCCCCGGATCCGGGCACGTTCGTACTGGACAGGCCAGGGCACATCGGCCTTCAAAACGCGCGCAGCCATCAGGGGCCAATAGGGGTTTCGCAGCATTTCGCGCGCCAGGATGACCGCATCGGCGAGGCCCGTGGCAACGATCTGCTCGGCCTGTGCAGGCTCGGTGATCAGTCCGACCGTTGCCGTGGCCATGCCCGCTTGCTGGCGGACGGCCGTGGCAAAGGGCGTCTGGTATCCCGGTCCCGCAGGGATGGCGGTCTCGGGCAGCAGCACCATGCCGCCGCTCGAACAGTCAATAAGGTCAATGCCGGTGTCTTTGAGGCGTCGGCTCAGTTCCACGGTCTGTCCCAGGTCCCAGCCTCCCTCCACCCAGTCAGTCGCAGAGACGCGAACGAAGACCGGCCATTTCGCGGGCCAGATGTCGCGGACCGCGCGCGCCACGCCAAGGGGAAAGCGCATGCGATTTTCCAGACTGCCGCCGAATTCATCGGTTCTGCGATTCGAGATCGGGCTCAGGAACTGATGCAGGAGATACCCGTGGGCCATGTGGATCTCCACGACCTCGAAGCCGGCCCGGAGGGCCCGCGCTGCCCCGTCGCTGAACTGTTTGCGAATAATTTCCCTGTCCTCGGCAGTGATTTCGCGCGGCACGGGATGGGTTGGAGAAAACGGGATCGGGCTCGGCGCTATTGGCGTCCATCCGCGCTTGTCCGGCCCCAAGGGTCCTCCCCCGCGCCAGGGGGCGTCTGTTGAGGCTTTGCGTCCTGCATGGGCGAGTTGTATGCCGGCAGCAGCGCCCTGTGCGCGGATGAACTCCGTGATCCGTGCAAAGGCCTCTGCATGGCTGTCGCTCCAGATGCCGCTGTCGTCAGGGCTGATCCTGCCCTCGGGGCTCACCGCAGTCGCCTCGACCATGACCAGGCCCGCGCCGCCAACGGCCCGGCTCCCCAGGTGCACAAGGTGCCAGTCCGTAGGTATGCCGTCATGGCTCGAATACTGGCACATGGGAGAAACGAAGATGCGGTTCCTTATTCTCAGGTCCCGCAATTTCAAAGGAGAAAATAACCGGCTCATAAAAAATCCTCCTGATAATAAAGTACGGCCTTTTGCCTCTTGCTGGAAAGACTAAAATGGATAAAAAAATTATAGCACGGGCTTTGCCCGGAAGCGTATCAGCGGCCTGAAACGAGAATGGGCTGCAAGGGTGCCCAGGAATCCTCTTCCCGGCGCCGATACCCTCACGATTTACGATTTTTTTGTTCCTCCTCATTGACAGTCCCGGTGTATTTTGCTACACTGGTGGCGGCTTGCTTTTCTGCCAATCACCGTATCGCCGCTGCCATTGCTCCATGAAAGAAAAATCGGCATTTTTTGTTCATGGATGATTCGTTCGGAGCGCGCAGACGCCGCGCTTTTCGAAAACTGGGGGTCACAATGAAGGCAATCTGGGCTCTTTTATCTGTTCTATGCATGATCCTGGCAGTCGGCGGTCCGGCCTTGGCCGACAGCGATACTGCCGACAGCGACACTTTTTTCGAAGACAACACGTTCGTCGATATTGCCATTAACCCGGATATCGTGGTCAACCGCCCCGTGAATATCCAGGGCTTGACCGGGCTTATTGTCACCAACTCGGCGTACACACAGCCGAAAAACAAATTCACAATCGGGCTCAGCGGTATGCTCGAAAACAGCAACGTGCCCAACTATTCGGTCGGCGAAGGGATCCTCACAGGCACGTACGGCGTCACGGACACGATCGAGGTGGGGTTCAAGGGGCGGACCGTGGCGACCAATTTAGGAAGCTCGAAAAACCGAGAAATCGGCGCTGGGGATACCGACCTCCTGTTCAAATGGAGGCTCAGCTCCCAGGGCGAAGACCTGCCCGCAATCGCGGTGGGTGCCGCGCTCACCCTTCCGACCGGAGACCAGTCCAAGGGTTTCCATGAGGTCAAACACGAGGGGGTGAGGCTCATGCTGATCGGGACGCACGAGAAGGAGATGCCGGAAGAGGATATCGTCATCGGGTTCTATGTCGAGGGGCAGGTCGTGCTGAACGACCAGTTGGAGGGCAGGCTGAACAATCCCTACCGGGACAAGTACGGCGTGATCAACGCGGGGATCCTGGTCCCAATCACCGAAGGCCGCCAGGTGCAGGTGATCGTGGAATACAACTACGTGACCCGGAAGGACGTCCTGACTCCTGAAGGGGGAAATTTCTCGGCAGTGACGCCGGGGCTTCGATTTGTGACTCCCAGCTTGAATATTACCGCCGGTGTTCAGTTCCTCACCAAAGACCTGCCCGGCTTCGAGAATGACCAGCGGTACATCGGCACCCTCAGCTATCAATTCTGACGGCGTTTTCCGCCTGCTACTTCCCCTGCGCCCTGCCGGCGGCGAAGGCCCTTTGGTTGATCTCGAGGACTTTCTTGGGGACCGTATTCTTGATGGCATCGAGGACTGCCGATTCCTTGAGGGGAAGGAACTTGAGAGCTGCGCCGAGCAGTACAAGGTTCAAGGTGCGCTTGTCTCCGGCGGTGACTGCGAGCTGCGTGCCGTCGAAGGGCATGACGGTCTTTGCGCGGGCCTTAATCGTCTCGTTGATATCAGCGGGATATTTTTCCGCTGCGATGGAAACGCCGATCGTTCCGATGGGGCGGGTGTTGTAGATGACGACCCCGTCGTCCTTGAGGAAGTGAAGATACCGCGCGGTCTCCAGGGGCTCGAACCCGATCAAGAGGTTTGCCTCGCCCTCACTCACGATGGGTGAAAAGACTTTTTCCCCGAAGCGCACCTGCGACAGCACGCTGCCGCCGCGCTGCGCCATGCCGTGCACCTCGCTCTGCTTCACATCGAGGCCGGAGAGAAGCGCTGCTTCGGCAATGACCTTGCTGGTCAGGAGCACTCCCTGCCCGCCCACGCCGGAGATCAGAATATTAAACGTTTTCACAATCAAGTCCTCTTCTGCTACTACTCTTTCTTGATTTGCCTATGCGGACGCGGCGACGGGGTGACCCGGAGTAAAACCTGCTTGTTTTTATCTCCGCATCTCCCTGTTTTCCCGTCGGCTTCAGGAATTTTTCATCGCCCCCGACGTACACAGCTGGCTGCACACACCGCAGCCGTTGCACAGCAGCGGATCGATCTCCACAAACCCCGTCTTGCCCTCGGGCGTGAACGACAGCGCGATGCAGCCGGCCTTGAGACAGAGCTTGCAGCCCTTGCAGGTCTCCTTCTCGACCACATAGGCCTTCTTCGAAACGCGGTACCGCAAGACGCAGGGCTGGTTCGAGATCAGGACCGACGGTCCCGGGGCCGCGAGTTCTTCCTTCATGGTCTTTTCCAGGTCCTTGATGTTGTAGGCGTCGATCTCGCGCACGCGCGTGACGCCGATGGCCTGGCAGAGCTTTGCGATATCGAGGCGCGGCGCTTCTGTTCCTTTTGCCGAGCGTCCCGTGCCTGCGTGCTCCTGGCCGCCGGTCATGCCCGTGGTGTCGTTGTTCATGATGATCACGATGGCGTCGCCGTTGTTATAAATCATGTTAATGAGCCCGGTGATGCCGGAGTGCAGGAACGTGGAGTCGCCGATCACTGCCACGGGCTTCTGCTGCGTTCCCTGGAGCGCCAGGCCTTTGGCCGTGCCGTGGGCGGCAGAGATGCTGGCGCCCATGCAGATGCAGGTGTGCATTGCCGAGAACGGCGGCAGCGCGCCCAGGGTGTAGCACCCGATGTCGCCGGACACGTAGAGCTTGAGTTTCGAGAGAACGGTGTAGAGGCCGCGGTGGGAGCAGCCGGGGCAGAACGTGGGCGGCCGCACGAGGAGGCCGGACACCGGCTCGTTTACTTTGAGAGCGCTGCCTGAGATCTTTTCCTGTACCAGGCGCTGGCTGAACTCGCCCGCGAGTGGAAGCACGTTCTTGCCCAGGTGGATCGTAATGCCCATGGCTTTGATCTGCTCTTCGAGGAAGGGATCGAGCTCCTCCACCACAGCGAGTTTCGTCACCGAGGAAGCGAATTTTCTGATGAGTTTTTCCGGGAGCGGGAAGGTCATGCCAAGCTTCAGCACCGCGGCCTTGGGAAAGGCCTCGCGTACGTATTGAAAGGAGATGCCGGAGGTGATGAAGCCGAGTGACGTGTCGCCGTCAATGACCTGGTTCAGGGGCGACGTCTCTGCCCACTCTTTAAGCCGCAGGAGCCGGTCCTCGACGAACACATGCCGCTTCTTGGCATTGTTCGGGAGCATCACGTATTTTCCGAAATCACGAGCCAGGCCGCGGCCGGCCCGGGGTTCGGCTATGCCGACTTCCACCACGCTCTTACAGTGAGAGATGCGCGTGGTCGTCCGGAGAATCACCGGCGTGTCAAAGGATTCGGAAAGGTCGAAGGCTGCCTTGATATACTCTTTCGCCTCAGCGGAATCGGAGGGTTCGATGCAGGGCATTTTCCCGAGCCGTGCAAAGTGGCGGGTGTCCTGTTCGTTCTGGGAGGAAAACATGCCGGGATCGTCGGCTGCAAAAAGCACGAGCCCGGCGTTCACGCCGGTGTAGGAAGCTGTCATGAGCGGGTCTGCGGCAACGTTCACACCCACGTGCTTCATGCAGGCCAGGGAGCGCACGCCCGACAGCGCGCCGCCGATGGCCACCTCAAGCGCCACCTTCTCGTTGACCGACCATTCTGCGTGGATGCCTTCTTCGCAGGAGAGCGTTTCGAGCACCTCGGTGCTCGGCGTGCCGGGGTAGGCAGCGGCAAGCTTGCCGCCCGCTTCGATGAAGCCCCGGGCTATGGCTTCGTTGCCGGAAAGGATTGCTTTTTTCAAAACAAACACCTCAAATGCGATCTCTCGCAAAGCGCGCAAAGGTCGCAAAGGAAATCCAAATCTTTTGAACCTTGATTTAAAAACCCAAGACCCGTTCCCGTTTTTCTTTGTGTACTTTGCGTACTTTGCGAGCTTTGCGAGATAATGCTTTAATCTTTTACTCTGAACTTTGAACTCTGTACTCTGGACTTTTATTTCGGCCTGTTGTCAAGCACCCGCTTCGCCTTGCCTTCGCTCCGCTGGATGGTGTTGGGCGGCCGGAGCGTCACTTCGGTGCTCACGCCGATGATGTCCTTCACGTTCTTCTGGATCTCGCGCTTCAGGTGAATGAGCTCTTCTTCTTCCTGGACAAAGGCCTTAAGGTCCGTGGAAAGCACCTTGGTCGCCATCGCCTCCATGAACTTCGGCGTCACTTCCACGTTCACGTTTATCTCATCGAGCCGGCCCTTGCGGTTCACCTCGATAATGTAGTGCGGAGCGACCTCCTCGGACCGGAGCAGGACCGATTCGACCTGCGACGGGAACACGTTCACGCCGCGGATGATGAGCATGTCGTCGGCGCGGCCGCGCACGCGCTTCATGCGCACGAGCGTCCGGCCGCACTTGCATTTCTCGGGGTTCAGGCTCGTGATGTCGCCGGTGCGGTAGCGGATGAGCGGCATGGCCTCGCGGGACATGCTCGTCACCACGAGCTCGCCTTCCGATCCATAGGGGAGCGGATCGCCGGTCTCGGGGTTGATGATCTCGGGATAGAAGTGGTGCTCGTTCAAATGCAGGCCGTTCTGCGCCTCGATGCATTCCGACGAAACGCCGGGGCCGATGACCTCCGACAGGCCGTAGATGTCGATAGCCTTGATCCTGAACCGCTCCTCCACCTCGCGCCGCATCTCGTCGGTCCAGGGCTCGGCGCCGAAGAGGCCGACCCGAAGCTTGATCGTGTCGAGGCTGATCTTCATCTCGCACATGACGTCGTAGATATAAAGGGCAAAGGACGGCGTGCAGGTGAGCGCCGTGCTGCCGAAGTCCTGCAAAAGCATGATCTGCTTCTGCGTGTTGCCGCCCGAGATCGGGATGACCGAGGCGCCTACCCGTTCGGCGCCGTAGTGGGCCCCGAGACCGCCCGTGAACAGGCCGTAGCCGTATGCGTTCTGCACCACGTCCTTGTTCGTGACGCCTGCGCAGGTAAAGGTGCGCGCCATGACCTCGGCCCAGAGGTTGATGTCGTTCCGGTTGTAGGCCACGACGGTTGGCTTGCCCGTGGTGCCCGACGAGGCATGGATGCGGACGATGTTGTCGAGCGGCTCGGCAAAGAGGCCATAAGGATAATTGTCGCGGAGGTCGGATTTTTTGGTAAAGGGGAGTTTGGTCACGTCCTGGATGTTCTTGATGTCCCCCGGCTTGATCCCCTTTTCATCGAACTTCTTTGTGTAGAACGGGACGCGGGCATAAACGCGCTCGCAGACTTTCTGCAGGCGTTCGCTCTGCAGCTTTGCCAAATCCTGTCGGCTCAGGGTTTCTTCCGGGTTCCAGGGCATGCGCGGCTCCTCCGTGGTATGATTACCGGCGCGCAAGAGCGCGCTGGAGCGTAAACGTCGGCATTATAAACCAGAATGAACGGTTTTGTAAATATAAATTGGAGGCCTGCTGCAGGCTTCATCTTGCCTGTTGAGCCAGGAGGGGAAAGTTTGCTATAATAGCGGCACCTTAATATCGCCGCAGAGGCGCAGAAATTACGGATTTTTCTCCGCGCCTCCGCAGGCACCCGGCGTTTACGAGTGCGATAGTGCGAGTGCAGTGCGCGTCTCGGCGGTAAATCGCTTTTTCGTAAAGCATCAGGAAAGGATTATTCATGGATATCATCAAGAAATTTATCGAGAAGGACAACTTCGCAAAGCACTTGGGCGTTGAAGTGCTCGACTATTCGCCCGGAAAAGCGAAGGCAAGAATGGCGCTCAAAGACCATCACTTGAACAGCGCAGGCACCGTGCATGGTGGCGCCATTTTTTCGCTTGCCGACGCCGTTTTTTCCGTGGCATCCAATTCCCACGGCACCCTCGCCATGGCGATCAGCGTGAGCATCTCCTTCTTCAAGGCCATAAAGACCGGCGCGCTTGTCGCCTCTGCCGAGGAAGTATCGATCAACCCCAAGCTCGCAACCTACCTGATCACGGTCCAGGACGAGGCGGGAAACAAGATCGCTTTGTTCCAGGGCACGGTGTACCGGAAAAAGGAAAGCCTGGGAGAGGTCCTCAAATAGCATTGCGGTCATGCTGAATTTTCCAACCGTCATCCAGATCAGTTTGATGGATTCCACCTCCGACATCGACTCGAAGGAAGCGGCGAAGAAAGTAACGTCGGCTCGATGACGCTCAATCTTTATACAAGGAAGCCGATCGGCTCATGATGAAGCCCGATGATAGAGTTACAATCGCTCTTGCGCGCATTTCCGAGGCGATCCAGAAGCGGAAAAAATTGAACCTGCAGGGTGCTCAGTAGAACTTCAAACGCGAGACAAGGGAGGCGGACATTTTGCCTTCCTTGTTCCTCGCAAAATATTTCTTTGTCATTTCTTACGGAAATGCTATATTCCCTGCCATGCCTGGTCCCAAGCCGTCATCTCTTCCCTTCCACTACGCATGGGTCATCGTCGCGACCGGCACGCTCTCGATCGTCGCCTGCCTGGGCTTCGGCAGGTTCGCGCTCGGCATGCTGCTGCCGTCCATGGCGTCGACGCTCAAGCTTTCCTATTCCCAGATCGGCTTTATCAGCACCGGAAATTTCATCGGCTATCTGGCGGCGGTCTTGTTCTGCGGAAGGCTCGCGGGAAAGATCGGTTCCCGGCGGCTTATCGTGGGCTCGCTGGTCGTCATCGGCGTTTCGATGGCGCTCATCAGCAGGGCCGCGAGCTTTCCCGTTGTCCTGGCCCTCTATCTGATCACCGGCATGGGAAGCGGCGCCGCGAACGTGCCGGTCATGGGGCTCATTGCAGCCTGGTTCGACCGGACGATCCGGGGCCGCGCTGCCGGGTTCGTGGTCATCGGGAGCGGGTTCGCGATCATCATTTCGGGCAAGCTCATTCCCTACGTGAACGGGATTGTCGGACCGGAAGGCTGGAGGACCAACTGGCTGCTCCTCGCAGGAGCAGTGATGGTGATCGCAGCCGTCGCCCACGTCTTTCTCAGGAACAAACCGGAGGACAAGGGGCTTGCTCCGTTCGGCAGCGACGGCGCCGCGGCAACGCCGGCGTACCAGTCTTTGGCCGCAAGAAAGAGCATCTACCAAAACAAGACGTTTTATCTCCTCGGCGCGATCTACTTCCTTTTCGGCTATACGTACGTAATCTATGCCACGTTCATCGTGACGACGCTGGTCAAGGAGCGCGGGTTCTCCGAGGCGATCGCGGGAAATTTCTGGTCCTGGGTGGGGTTCTTAAGTCTTTTTTCCGGGCCGGTCTTCGGCACGCTCTCGGACAAGCTCGGGCGGAAGACGGGCTTGATGCTCGTGTTCTCGCTCCAGACGCTTTCCTACCTTTTCGTTGCCGCGCATTTGCCGCTCTTGTTTCTTTACCTTTCCATCGGCTTCTACGGCATCGTGGCCTGGTCGATTCCTTCGATCATGGTCGCGGCCGTGAGCGAATACGTGGGTGTGGACAAGGCGCTGGCCGCCTTCGGCTTCATCACCTTCATCTTCGGGCTGGGCCAGATCACCGGTCCGTCGATCGCCGGCGTGCTGGCGGAAAAGACCGGCAGCTTCTCCTCAAGCTTCTTCATGGCAGCGGCCTTTGCCGGCGCTGCGATCCTTCTCACGGCCTTCCTGAAAAAACCGCAGCACGCCGGCGCCCGGGAATAACTCTTTCGCAGGCAGTGGCTGAAAGCAAGGACCGTCCGGGGGCTCTGTTGTCAGTGGAGTTTCCTCCGGCAGGAGCCGGAGGCTCCCGCTAATAACGCGACCTCCCGCGGACTACGGCGCATTACCCCGGCGAGAGCCGGGGGATTGCTAGTCGCGGGATTCAAGGCTGAACGTCAGCACGTATGATTTGCCCGTGTCTTTTTCGATGACCTGCAGCCTCAGCGTTCTTTCGTATTCAAAAGTTCTGTATGAAATAAGGACTTTATGATATATTAGTACGAGAAAAAATCATTTTGCAGTGTGTTGGGCATGCTTCAAGCTGCATGAGTGAAAGGAGCTTATATGAGTGCTGAAGACAGCGACAATACCACCGGTCATTTGAGATCGAGGATCGGGCTCGAGATGCTCGTTCGGGACGTCATGACCACGAACGTTCTCTCGATCACGAAATACGAGAGCATCATGAACGTGGCGAACATTTTGACGGAAAAAAATATCAGCGGGCTTCCGGTCGTGGATAAGGAGAACAAGGTGATCGGCATTATTACGCAGGCCGATATTCTCTCCATGGTCGGGGTGAGCAGGGAGCACACGTTCAAGGATTTGCTGAAATACATGCTGGGAGAGCGGCTGCCGGAACGGCGGGTGGGAGACCTGGTGGGAGACATCATGACCTCCCCCGCGCTTACGATAAAGCCCGCCGCCAACGTCGCCGAAGCAGTGCGCATCATGGATGAAAAGAAGATCCGAAGGTTGACCGTGGTGGACGAGAAGAACATGGTCATCGGGATTTTAACGAGGGCCGATATCCTAAAAGCGGTGATCAAGAAAATAAAAGGATAGAGCGTTTGTCTCAGTGCTTTTTCGCGTCCGGCCCGTCAAGAGTGCGGGCCGGCGTTGCCGGATGCGCGGACCTGAGCGGGTGCTCCGGAAGAAACAGCACCAGAAGGAAGGCGAGGCCGACAATAAGGGACCCCGCGAGAAAGGTCGTGCTGATGGCATGGCGGTAGGCGTCGGTGACGAGCGCTTTCTGCGCAGCCGGGAGTTCCGCGATTTGCCGGAGGCCCTGTTCAACCAGGCTGCGGCCGCCTCTCGCCAGGCCGGCCGCATTTTCCGCATGCAGCCCTTGCAGCTGCGCCGTCATGATTGTGCCGGACATGGCGACGCCGAACATGCCGCCGAGTTGGCGAAAGAACGCCGAAGTCGCGGTAGCCGCGCCGAGCTCCCGGATGCCGACCGCGTTCTGGATGGCAACCACGAGATTGGGCATGACCAGGCCGAACCCCATGCCGAGAGCGATTAAAAAGACCTCGATCACGGAGGTCCCCCACCCCGCCCTTGCCGCCCCCATCACCCCGAGAAAAGCAAGGCTTGCCGCTGCCAGGCCGACTACGGGAAAGATCTTGTACCGTCCGGTCCGGGAAACAAGGCGGCCGCCGACAAATGAGGTCACGATCAGTCCGCCCGTCATGGGGGCCAGCATGAGCCCGGCGCGCGCAGGCGCCATACCGAGGACGAGCTGGAAAAAAAGGGGCAGGAATACGGCTGCGCCGAACAGGCCCATGAACGTAAGCCCCATGACGCCGGAGGCGATCACGAACACTCTGTTGTGAAAGAGGTGCGGTGAGAGCACAGGCTCGGCGGAACGCCGTTCCGTGTACATGAGCAGGATGGACAGCACGGCTGCGGATGCGGCCAAAGACATAATCAGCGGAGACGTCCAGGGATACTGCACGCCGCCCCAGCTCAGCACCAAAAGCAGGGCCACGGTAGCCGCAGCGAGCAGCATCGCTCCCGCGTAGTCGATCTTGTGCGAGACCTTATGAAGCGGCCGGTGAAAACCGAAGACGATGAGCGCAAGCGCCAGTATCCCGATGGGCACGTTGATCGTAAAGATCCAGCGCCACGACAAAGCATCGGTAATGAACCCTCCCAGAAGCGGCCCCGCGACACTCGAAAAAGCGAATACTGCGCCGAACAGGCCCTGGTACCGTCCGCGCTCGCGGGGAGCGACTACGTCGGCTATGGTGGTCTGCGCAAGCACCATGAGACCGCCCCCGCCGAGCCCCTGGATCCCGCGAAAAACCACGAGCTCCGTCATCGAGCGGGACAGGCCGCACAGGCTCGACCCGACGAGAAAGATAAGGATCGCGGCAACAAAGAGCGGCTTGCGGCCATACATGTCGGAAAGCTTGCCGTAGAGGGGGGTCGTGGCTGTCGCGGTCACGAGAAAGGACGTGACGACCCACGACAGATGGGAAAGTCCGCCGAGCTCGCTCACGATCCGCGGCAGCGCAACGCCGACGATGTTCTGGTCGAGCGACGCAAGGGCCAGGGCAAGCATCAGGCCGGCCAGCACGATCCGGACCTCGCGGGGAGATGCCGGCACGGATTCGTGTACGTCCGTCGGTCCGTTCATCATTTCCGTCCTGATCCGCGTGCCCGCCCTTTGCGCGAAGCGCACTGTTGCATGAGGAAGCCCGATACAAGACAGCTCATCCGTAACCGCGCCATCAAAAACTCCTTTATGCATTGCCGTGCGGTTTAAATAATTTACCCCTGTGGAATTCGTGCCCGCAGAAACGAGACGGGACAAACACCTTCTTACGCGGTGTTCACCCGGAGGGTGGCAAAATGTAGCGGAGATAGTACCATTTCCTTATGCAATTGTCAAAGCTGGCCGCATGCAGGTGCACAAACGCACGTCAGCCTTTTGCTCCACTGCTTACATTCCGGAAGCGCGCGATTTCCGGAAGCCTGTTCTCATGCAGTCCTTCCCCCTCGCTCTCCGTAATCTGCGCAAGGGCGTCCCGCATGAGGTTACAGGCATGAGCAAGCTTCTCGTTTGCGATCCGATAGTAAATGCTCGTTCCTTCTCTTCTGGTTCTCAGAAGTCCCCGCATGCGCATCACCGCGAGATGCTGGGAGGTATTCGCTTTCGTCGTCGCAAGGGCTTGCGCAATGTCGCTGGCGGTCAGTTCCCCATCCTTGAGCAGGTTGATGACCTCAAGCCGCTTATGATTGGAGAAGGTCTTGCAAACTTCAGCCTGAAACTCCAGAATCTTTTTTTGCATGAAGAAACACCGGCCTCTTGTTTCGGATTTGGTTAGAAGGTCACGTTCTGCCTTTTCATCAGGAGTTCTCCGAGATAGGAGCCCGGTTTGACCTCGGCGTTTTTGATCCATTCCGCGCCTTCGAGACCGTAGGGTTTTACGCAGGACGCGCAGATGTAAAACTTGCAATCAAAGTCTTCCACCAGGCTTTTCATGAGCTCGGCAACCGGGGAGAACCCCTTCTGCCACGTGACCGACTCGGCAAAGCCTTTCCGCGCCAGGTGCACGCCTTCGTTCATGAGAAAGAAATCTATTTTTGCGTCGAAAGCCGCCATGTTCGTCGCGAGCTGGAGCGCTGCCGCAGCGCGCTCTATCGCGTCATACGAGTGGGTGAGAACAAATACGAATTCCTTGTTTTCCATCGTGGTCCTCCTGTCGTTTTCTTTTTGGAGCAGAGAAGCAAACTCTTAATGGGCGCATCCGCCGTCGGTGCTGTGGCCGCCGCAGCAGCCCTGGAGCGTCAGTTCCGGCAGGCTTTGCGTTGTGAGCAGGGCCATATTCGCCCCTATGGTCTCCGCCTGCGAGCGGTGCACTTTGATCCCCATCTGGTTCAGCCGGGTGAGCGCGCCCGCGCCGATGCCGCCGACCACGATCGCATCGACTTGCTGATTATCGAGCGCCTTCATCGGGTTGCACGCGCCATGGGTGTGGTGCTGATCTCCGTTGTTGATGGAGGCAATGCTGTTCGTGTCCGTATCAATGACCACGAATATCGGCGCCGAGCCGAAATGATTGTACACCGAGCTGTCGAGTCCGTCGTTTTTCTGTACTGGAAAACAGATCTTCATGTTATGTTCCTCCTGGTTAAACGTATCCTGCGATTATTCAAATACGATGGCCCCGCCTTTGCTCAGGGCCTCCGCGACCTTCTTTCGTGCGGCAGCAAGCACTCTCTGTACGGTCCCGCGTGATATGCCCATTCTGGAACCGGCTTCTTCCTGAGTGAGATCGTCGAGGTCGCACAGTTTCAGCGCCTCGAGCTCGTCACGGGACAGCGATATCTGTTTGACCTCGGACATCGGTATGCCCGTAGGCTTGAATGCTTTTCCTTTGAACGTGCATTGACAATGTCGCGGTTTCTTGCAGCGGGGAGACATAGCGGCCCTCTTTTGTTGTGTGCATATGCACACAACATACCAGACTCCTTCACGCTTGTCAAGCGTTTGGATTGTGATTATGACTCCCTCTCCTGCGAACGCTGTTTTTCTCAATTGATGTTTTGCAGGAAAGCCCGCTCCCGGCTTAAAGCGGGCTGTTTGTTTTTTCTATCTTCTCCATCCCGCCCACGCGGGAACGCCGTTACTGTCCCTGAGGATGAGGACGCTGTCGCCCTTTTTCACTTCAGAGGCGATAATTGCCGGTTGATCGGAGATCGTCACGCGCGAACCCTTCACCTCGAGTGCGTCGCCCTTCTGTATCTTCGTATCTTGTCGTTCAATGTACCACTCAGGGCCAAGATGAACGTCAACGAGCCCTTTGTCCGTTTTGAGCGTAAGGTGAATTCCCGAATACATGCCTCTCATGGGCGTTATTTTATTGATTGCATCCACGGTGCCCGAGACGGTCTCCACGGTCGCAGGATTGAACATTCTCTGGTACTGCGACCCCATGCCCCACCCGCCGCTGCCGCGATAACCCTTCCAGGGACCTGCAAGGGAAAGGGATGAAACGAGGATCATTGCCGCTGCAACTGCCGTTGCTATGCTGATTGTTTTTCTCATGGCTTCCTCCTTTGTGCCGGGTTTGTGTGTTTTTTGAAACAGCAAATCGCGTGCTTTATTGCTTCAACGTGAAACTGAACGAACTGCCTTTATCCCGCTTGCTCTCGGCCCATATCCTGCCGCCATGCGCCTCGATAATGGTTTTCGCTATGAATAATCCCAGGCCGGACCCTTTTGTGTCCCGGCTTATTCGATAGAAGGCGTCGAATATGTAGGGAAGGTGCTCTTCCGGGATGCCTCTGCCCGTGTCTGTTACGGATACAAGAATATCATTGTCCGCATCCGAAAGCCTGACGACTATTGTTCCGCCTTTGCCCGTATAGGTTATCGCGTTATCGAGCAGGTTGGCGATGACCCGGTCTATCATTGCCGGATCGGCAAGTATGGTAGGCGGCATCTCTTCCGAAACTTCAAAAAGGATGGTTATGCCTTTTTTGTCAGCCTCTATTTTTGCGGCTTCGACGGCGTTGTTCATGTTTTTTCTGATGTTGAAAGGACGGGGAACCGGTCTATATGCCTTCGCTCCGATGCGGGAGAATTCGAGAAAGTCCGCGATCAGGTCCGAAACTTTGTAAAGCTCTTCCCGGATCGTTTCGAGGTAGCTCTTCTGTTTTTCCGTGAGCGCGCCCGCTTTGCCGGCAAGAAGCCGTGACAAAAATCCTCCCGCGGTCGTGACCGGATTTTTCATGTCGTGGGCGAACATGGAAAGGATATTCTTTCTCTCCCGCTCCCTCTGTTTGGCTTCGCTGATGTCCCGGAAAAGCTCTACCGCGCCCGAAAGACCGCCATCCTCGTCGAGCAGCGGAGCGGTGGTAACGGAAAGAGTGATTTGTTCTCCGTTTTTCTTTTTTATCGTCGTCTCCACTGCAATGGCCTGCTCCTTCAGCGAGAGAGCATGCTTGAGCAGAGGACAGGAGTCTCTGTCAAGAGTGCCGTGGAGAATTTCAAAGTGAGGCTTGTTTATCACTTCCTCCCTGGAATAACCGGTTATTTCTTCCGCAATAGGATTAAAATCGACAATGGTCCCTTCCAGGTCCACTATGGAAAAGCCGACGGGAAGATTTTTTATTACAACATCATATATCTCTTGTTTTTCCATGGCAGGTCAGGATGAATTTACTTTTTCTTATGCGCGGAAAAATCGCGCGAACGAGCCAAGTTTTTGAGCACTCACAATCGGAACTTCCTGAACAAATAATATTTGGGAAAATCTATGCCGAGGGTAAAGATTACGGAGAACGCCAGCACCGCGAGGATCTGAGCCGGGGTGAGGGGCTGGACAAAGATGCCGTAAACGCCCAGGAGCGCAAATCCGGTGATGGTCGCCATGCTCAAAAGCAGCAATTCCCTGCCCGGCATTGACGACCAGAAGTGCCGCCTTTCCCGCACGATCAACACCCTGAACTGGCTGTTGAATATCAGGTTCAGCATGACCAGGGTGCGCAGCTGTTCCCATGCAAGGTGAAAATAATTTTTCCCCATGAGAATCACGAGCAGGCCTTCCACGACCAGGAGCAGGCCGGGAACGAGCGACGCCAGCGTAATGTTTTTGACGTTCCATATGTTCGGATTCGGCGTCGAGGTCACCTTGTCGGTCGCCAGGGACATGGTCACGAAATCGTTCGCGAACACGAGCAGCGACATGCCCAGGAGGGAAAGCACGATATCATGGAGCCAGAAAAAGCTCAGGGTGATCAGCCCGACGAATTCTATGACCTTCGTGACTTTATTGAGCACCCAGGTGAGCATTCGCTGGTAGGTCTGCCTGCTGATGGTCACCGCATTGATGATCACACTTATCCCCGGCTCGGTCAGGACCACGCTTGCGGACGCCTTTGCCACATCGGTAGAGTTGCTGACCGCGATTCCCATCTCCGCTTGTTTGAGCGCCGGCGCATCGTTCACCCCATCTCCGGTCATTCCCACCATGTGGCCCCGCGACTGCAGGAGCTTCACGACTTTGTACTTGTCCTCGGGATAGATCTCAGCGAACCCGTTGGATGCTTCAACGATTTTGACCTGTTCCTCTTCGCTCAAACCCTGGAGGTCCGCCATCCGGATAATGTTGCTCCCGATCCCTACCTGGCCGGCTATTTCCTTTGCTATGGCCATACTGTCGCCGGTAAGCATGATCGGCTTGATTCCCAGTTTTCGCGCCTGCGCTATCATGCTTTTTGATTCCGGCCTGGGCGGGTCAGCCATGGGCAGCAAGCCCGCGAATTTGAGATCATCCGATCCCCCATCTCCCGACCGTGCGATTGCTATCGTCCGATAGCCGTTCCGGGAAAACTCCTCGATCGTGCCGTTTGCCTTTTCTCGCGTCTTTTGGTCCATGTCCCGGCACAGGGACATGACCACCTGGGCCGCGCCTTTCAGGGCTGTGAAGCTCTTCCCTGCAACTTCGACGATCGCCTCTGTTCTCTTGATCGACGGGTCGAAAGGTTTAAACGAGAGCTGATGAAAGGGCTTGAGATCAACGCCCGCGGCTTTGGCATATTCAAGGACCGCGCTGTCTATGAGGTCCATGCCTTCCTGTTGAGACGCCAACGCGGCCGTAATAACGACGTCTTCTTTCCGGAACCCGGAAAAGGGAACGGCATCAACAACCGACAGCCTGTTCTGCGTTATGGTCCCTGTTTTGTCAAAGCACAGGACGTCGATGGAAGCCGCGTCCTCGATCGAATCGAGCCTGGTCACGAGCACACCCTTTCCGGCAAGCTCCATTGCTCCCACTGCCTGGACGATGGTGAGCACAGCAGGAAGGGCCACGGGCACGGCGCCCATGAGGAAGATCACGGCCAGAGTCAGCACCGTGACGAGGCGTTCGTGCAAATTCGCGAGCAGGCCGTAGGCGAGGACCAGGACCAGTGCGCTTATGCCGAAGTACATCATGTACTTGACCATGGCCATCATCACAGCCTCTTGATGTGACTTGGGCTTGGCTATGTTGACCAGTTCCGCGGTCTTCCCGAAGTACGTGCGCGCGCCGGTATTCACGACGACGCACCTCGCCGTACCCCTCCGCACGACGGCGCTTGAATAAAGGATGTCCGATTCATGGGTCTCCATTGGGAGGGACTCCCCGGTCAGGGCCGAGGCGTCGACGGAAAGCCCGCCATTCACGATTTTGGCGTCAGCCGGCACGATGTCTCCGAGCCCGAGGGAGATAATATCTCCGGGCACGAGGTCCCGCGACTCCTGTATGCCCCACGTCCCGTCCCGCAGCACCTTCGCTTTGATCGCCAGCTTTTTCTTGAGAAGCTCGATTGCTTTTTGCGAACCCCGCGAGTGGAGATGGCCGATGACCGCGTTTACGGTGAGCAGCACGAAAATAATGATCCCTTCGAGGGTATGATGCAGGACAAAGGAGAGTCCCATTGCCAGCTCCAGCAGCCACGGCATGGGGCCCCAGTAGCGCAACAGAAATTCAAGAAAGGCGTTCTTCTTTTTTTCGGTTATTTCGTTATGCCCGAAGAGCGCAAGGCGTTTCGCGGCTTCCGCCCCGGAAAGGCCGTTTGCGGCGGTCTGCAGGGATTCGAGCGTCTTTTCCAGCGGGATTTTCTTGTACTCCGATGTGCTCCTCGCGTCTGAATCCATGAATGGCCTCTCTTTCATTGTTGTCCCCGTTCGACAGGTACGGAGCCGGGAAGTGTCATGACGATGCTCACGATTTTGGGGCCGTCAACTTTCGCGTTGCCAGGACTTCTTTCACCGAATACATTAAGGCCGGGATCGCCACCATGATCATGAAAAGCGTAATGAAGGCGTAGTCGGAGGCGAACGGCAAGTAACGGTCCAGGCCTGTCAAAGCGACAACTCCTGCAACCCCGAACAGTATCCCGCCGAAGAACAGCGTCCGGCCGCCGGTCTGTGATCCGATCCGCTTGATTTCTTCTTCGGTAAGCGCGTGGATCCATCGCAGGGAGGCGCCGAACACGCCGCCGACGATCACGAGCATGATCATGGTCCCCAGTCCGAAAACCAGTCCGGGAAGAAACCCCGCCCAGGGGCTTTTCATGGCAGGTGCGGCCACGGTGTTCACAAAAAGCGAAAATCCGCCGAAGCCGAACCCGGCAAGAAACCCGTGGATGACCGTCCATTGTACCGGGGGCGTGGCCGCGCGTCCCGACGGCTCTTCATGCTGCTTTGTGAAGATCCGGCCCGTTTGCTCCATGTTGCAGGCCTCTCCGTGACAATGGCCGAAGAGGTGGATGTGAACGTATCGGTTCTTGCGCAGAACTATGGCGCCTGCAACGGACATTGCGATGCCGACGACAAGGTATACGACGCCGTTAATGGCCGGGTTAAGCAGGAAGGGGGCCAGGGCCAGGTAGGCGAGCTCTGAAATAAGTGCGCGCTGGAGCGTGAAAGCGGCGGAAAAGTACAGCCCCGCTTTCATTCCCTCCCTGCCGCTTGCGCCGCCTATCGCGTAACTGAACGTGATGGGCCAAGTGTGCTCATCCGGCAGGATCCCGTGCAGCAGCCCGAAGAAGAGCGAATATATCAACGCTGAAAGCGGGGTCATATGAAAAACCTCTTTTGAACAAAGCAACTTGAGCTATTATACCGCATGGAGCCGGCGGCTTCAATCAGCAGCATCTCTGTTTCCGAGGCATTTTTTGGGGGAGCCGTCTGCTGTTCCGGTCTTCTTTGACGACTCAGGAAGGTTATAGGGAGATGTGAAATGCACGTTCGCTCTCACCGAGGAGAAATCTTTTTCTTATCACGTTCACTTTTACCGTCTGCCCCGGTTCCTTGTTCACGAGGGCGATCTTGATATCGTTTATGGTTTGTATCTTCCAGCCGTCTAGGTCGGTAATGATGTCCCCTTCTTTGAGCCCTGATTGTAATGCGACGCTGTCAGGAGAAAAAGCGCTGACCTGCACCCTGCCGTCTGTTTCCTTGATGATCACCCCCAGCTTCGCGGTAAAAGGAGGTTTGAGGGGCTTTGGAAAAAGCACGTAGGTGCCGATGTCCCTGCCGAAAGAGCCGTTTATGAGCGTGACGTAGTCTCTGCCAATAAGCCGGTGAATCCGGCTCGGGATCCCCGAACCGTACATGATATGCTCAACCCCGGCAAGCACGATCAGCTGGTATTCAGGATGCTCCTTCAGAAACCGGGCTGCTGAGTGCGCCATGGTTTCATCCCAGAGGATCTGCGACTGGTAAAAATTTTCGAACGTTAATTCGCCCGGGTGGTCTTCGTATACCGCTTTCAGCCGCTTTTTATAAGACTCATCCGTCATGTCCATGTCCTGGGGGATCTCTTTCTTCTCTTCTGCGGAAAGGGCGTCCAGTCCTCCCTTGGCCACTTTGTCTACGATCTCGGACCGCTGGTTAAGCGCGACCAGGGGAATGCCCTTCGCTTTGGCGAACTCGATGATCTCCCGGTAATAATTATAGTCGAACCCCCACCGCTTGAAATATTCCGTCTTTTTGAGAAACTCCCGTTCATCAACGGCGCCGGAGAGATATGCATCTATTGCCTTCTGGAAAGGCTGTTGGAACATTTCCATCCCGATTGCGAATTTTTTGCCTCTCTTGAAGTGGCCCCTGATCACCTCAAGCTCCACCTTATGGTCCTCGTAATTGGTATGCCGCTCCCCGATGAGAATGAGGGGCTTATCGCTGACAGCATCGATGATGTCGCCGAGCGTTAATGCCCGCGCCGGCTCAACCCCTTCTACGGGATCATGGAGCTTGAAGGTCATGCCGCGGTCGGTTTCAGCAATTTTCTTGGCCACATTTCTCCCTTTTTCAAAACGGAGGAACGAATATTTCCCGTAGTGGAATATCTTTTCCGCAGCGAGGTCGACTTCTTCCTGCGAAGCCCCGTTGGCGTAGGCCGCAACCTTTGCGGTGTTCAGGGGGTTATTTCGCACCAGAAGGAGAAATCCCGGCGTCCTTTCCCCGGCCGCGCCGAAGAGTCTTTGGAGGACAGGGCTTTCTGAACCCAGAATAAGGAGGGAGGAGGACCGGAGTTCCTTGTCGTTCACCTCAAGCTGTTCTTTCGCAACAAATCCTTCTCCTTTGAACAGGGCTATCAACCCGGCGTATTTGGCTTTCTCTTTTTCAGGGTAGACGATAAGCTTTTTTTCATCCCCCAGCAGCCGCGCAATGACCGGAGGGAATTCGGAGGGGGCAAGGGTCCGCATCACATCGTAGTCTTCATCAATAATCAAGCCGGAAGGGTCTTCGTTCAGGGTGATATCGAAATTCTGTTGCTCCTTCTCAAGCGGCAGCGCCCGCTTCACGTCGCCGCTCTCCGTGATCACTTTAGAAGGCAAGACGATTTTGTAAGGCTCTCCCTTCTGTACAAGCTCGAATGAGGCGGACGGGATTCCCTTTAAAACGAGGGAGCCGGGGTAGCGCACTTCGAAAGAGGGAACGCCCTTGCGGTCGAGCCACTGGTGGAAAAACCATCCGAGGTCTTTGCCGGACTCCTGCTCAAAGGGCCGCTCCACGTCAGCCCACGAGGCTTGTTTAAATTTGTTGTCCTCGATGAGCCTCCGCAGCGATTTATAGAAGATGTCTCTCTTGACCAGGTTCTCGAGCATGTGAAAAAGCATCGCGCCTTTTCCGTAGCCGATGGCCGAGGAAGCGAAACCGGTCCTCTCCGTGAAAGCTCTGAGGGGGAAATCCTTGTCAGGGGCGACATAGCTCTGAAAATTGACGAGGATATTCTTCCGGTACTCCCGTCCTTTGCCTTTCTGCTCTTCATAGAGATGATCGGAGAGATAGGTGGTGATCGCTTCAAGCCAGTTGCCTTTCTTAAAGTCGGCATACACATAATTCCCGAACCATTGATGGGTGATCTCATGGCCCAGAGAGGTCTCGGGAATAAAGGGAAGGCGGACGATCTCCTGTCCCAGGAGCGTGAAGGTAGGCACGGAAAGACCGGTCGGCAGGAGGTTTTCCACGACGGAGAATCTTTTGTAGGGATAGGGGACAAGGAGTGCATTATACATCTTGAAATACTTCTTTGCGTGCGCAAGGTAGTCGGCGGCAAGAGAGGCGTCCTCGGGAAAGAAGTAAGTATAAATGCCGATACCGTCAACGGTGTCCCTGGCCTCCCGGTAGTTGCCCGCAACAAAGGTTATCCCGGTTACCGGATGGGGAAAAACAAATGAATATTCCTTGCCCGCGGCGGTTTCCCTCGCAGTAATTTCATCTGCTTCCGATAGGGCAGTGAAATTGTCCGGCACAAGAGCGGTCAGCTTATAATAGGCAAGTCCATTGATTGCAGGATGCCAGTCGTTGGTAAGCGAGATTCCCTTGTCATTCACTACGCCTGCGGGGACAACGCCCGGATTCTCAAGATTCCCCCGGGCTCCCCCATCTCCCCTGAAAGTCTCCTCGTACGTTATTTCGAGTGTCCCCCTGCCGCGTATCCTGAACTGATTACCTATTGGCCAGTAACCCGACCCGTTCACGGTTGCCGAGGTGATCCTGAGATTGCCCGTAGAAACCACAGCGCCCGCTTCGGGCGTTGTAATCGTCGCAATGCCTTTCAGAAGATTGCTTTTTAAATCGAAAGAGACGGAGAGGCGGCAGACCGGAAGGGACTGCGCAGGTCTTTCCTCTGCGCCGTACAGGTTTGACTGAAACAAAATAAGAACAAGGGTAAAACATAAGATGCCTGCTGTCTTATTTCCTGTTGTCATGTCCTGCCTCCTGTGTCGAACGGTGCAATCCCGGTTTCGGATGCCCGGGAATATTCAATGCGTCATCACGTTTTATCGGCTTCAGATCGTTTCCGCCTGGTTGTTGCGCGGCCTTCCGCTCTCGAATAAGCGCGCAAAGGCCAGGCCGAACAGAAAGCCGCCGATATGGGCCCCATAGGCTACTCCTCCGTTGGCCTGACTTTCGGCCAGGGTGCCGGCCTCACTTAGTAACTGAAGGAGAAACCAGATCCCCACCAGCAGGATCGCCGGTATACGGAGAATAGTCACAAAAAATCCGAGAAACACAACGGTACGGATCCTGTCGCGGGGAAAGGTGATCAGAAAGGCGGCCATCACTGCAGCTATGGCGCCGCTTGCTCCCAGCGTGGGCGCCTGCGCGTACGGGTTCAGCGCAACCTGGGCCCAGAATGCAACCAGTCCTCCCAACAGGTAGAACACTGCATATCTAACCCGCCCCATCATGTCCTCGACCTCGGGTCCGAATGCCCAGAAAAATATCATATTGCCCGCGATATGCAGCCAACCTCCGTGCAGGAACATTGCGGTCACGAGGGTAACCAGGTCTCTTCCTGATGCGATCTCTGACGGAACGAGCGCCCACCGTTCGACGAAGGCATTGCCCTTCGCCAGTTCAAGCAGAAACACGAGCGTGTTCACCGCGATGATCAGGCTCGTGATCAGCGGGATACGCGAGGGTTTGCGGTCGATATCTCGTAACGGAATCATACATCACCTGGTCTTTCCGCTCTCGTCAGGAGCGGTCCCACGGAGCAACGCGGGCAGGAATGAAAATGTCCTCCCCGCCAGCGGAGAGGAGACAGATGAGACTCACTGAGACGGCTGCCGGCCCTGCAGGATGTTGATCGCACGAAGCAGCTGCAGGTCTTCGCTCATCCGCAGCTCCACCGCAGTCATCCCTTGCTCTTCTTCCGGTACCAGCGGCTGCGCTTCAGCAGGAAGCGATACTGCGACATCGGGAGTGATGCCTTTGTGCCATATCGTCCGGCCCTTCGGAGTGAGCCATTCAAGGAAAGCGAGCTGCAGGGCAGATCCGTCGGAGAGCGGGACGGTTTTCAATACCGTACCGGTGCCGAAGGTGGTTTCGCCCACGAGGGTCGCGCGCTTTGCATCCTGGAGCGCGCCGGCGACAATCTCGGCCGCGCTGGCGGTCCCGGAGTTTATAAGAACGACAAGTGGAAGTGCGCATTTCTGAGCGCCGGCGTCAAGGGGTACGGGCCGGACCTCTCCTTTGGCGTTCTTTTCCTGCAGAACGTTCCCTTGTTCCAGAAATTGACTCGCCACGCCCACCGCCATATCAAGGAGACCGCCCGGATCGTTCCTGAGGTCAAGGACCACGCCTTTGGCCCCGCGTTGGTCTATTTCGTCAAGCGCTTTTTCCAGGGCTCGGGACGTTCCCTTGCTGAAGAGCGCTATTCGTACATGAGCAAGGTCCGTGCCCGGAAGCCAGTTCCAGGTGACACTCCGGATCGGGATGTTCGCGCGAATGATCTCGATTGTCCGTTCTTTTCCTGTTACCGGATCCTTCAGTGTCAGCGACACCCGCGTACCGGCGGGACCGGTTATTTTGCCGACAATTTCCGGCAGCGGCAGCCCCTCCACGTTCCGGCCGTCGACCTGAACGATGATATCGCCTGGCCGAAGACCGGCTTTTTGCGCGGGCGTGCCGTCCATGGGCGCTACAACGACCGCCTGATGATTTTTTATCCGGAGTTCGGCGCCTATACCGGCAAATTCGCCGCGTTCCACGGTGCGCTCGACGCGCACCATTTCCGGGGTCAAAAAGACGCTGTGGCCCGTATCCCCCAGGGAATCCACCATGCCGGAAATCGCGCCGTAGGTCATGGTGCGGGGCTGCACGCTGGTCCGGTCGACATACTGCTGCTCGATCGCATTCCACGCCTCAGCCATCAACTTGAAGCTGGGGGTTGCTTCCTGAGAGATCGTCGTTGATGGATACGGGTCAGGAAGAATATAATTGTGCAGGAGCGCGCCGGCGAGCACGCCCGCGATCAGAGGCAGCAACCAGTAGGCAACGCCTTTTGTATTTAAGAAACTTTTGTTTTTGTCCATAAAAATCCGCCCGCCTTAAAGATACTCTGTCATAGTTGCGAAATGCCGGCCGAATAATCTGACCCTTCCCCTCATGCTGTCTTTTACCCTTTAAGCCGGGGGTCCGCCATTTTGCCGGGAAGGGTGCTGTGGGATAGGCACGGTACGCCGCTGAAAGTCTGCACCAATAGACATGCAGACCTGTCGTGATTACGAAAGCAGAACCGGACCATGAGCGGGCCTTTTATTCCCTCCCGGAGCTGTGCTGCTTCCTGATATCCGCGGGATTCGATGTATTGAACGTATAGGACCTGACGATGTTGTTTTCGTCAAATCGGACGACAAGGTCCTTTGTCCTCGCCGCGTTGAACGCGCTGTAATGATAGCTGGCGTACGTCCACGTCGGCTTGCCGTCCTCGATGCCGACCCGCCAGGGCGGGCCGAACATGGCCTGGATCTCCGCTTGGGTCGTCTTCCCGATCTGGATGTCATATATCTTTGATGCTGAAAAATCCCGTCCAACGGTCGCACAGGCCGAAAGGAACAATAAAAGACAGATAATCGCCGCTGCCCGGGAACGGAATGCCGTACGATGTAGCGTATTTTCCTGTGTTCGCAATGATTCGTAGTTTCGAATGAACATATGCATAACCCCTTTCTTGCAGCGGAGCGTCCTGTTGCGTTGCCCGCGCTTAGAGGTCCGACAGGGGCATGCTCAACACAAACCAATATGAGCGCGGAATATTCTATCTTTCCTTTAAGGTTAGCACGCTCACCGGTGGTGTCAAGGCGGTCCTGCGTGGGAGTTATGCAGCTTCTTCTGCACGTATTTGCTCAGGGCCTCGAAATCAGCCGCGGAGCATGAGCGCTCTGCCCAGCGCTGCAAGGTTTTTTTGAGTCAGTGCTCGATCTTTTCATTTTCTGATGGCCCCGGTAAAACCTCCGGATATCAGAGAGGCGAGGTTCGCCAGAATGCGCGGCAGGAGAAAACCCCGGGGAGCGACGAGATATTTCGGCTCCCACTCGGGGTCGAAATGCTCCTTGAACTGCCGCAGTCCCATGAAGTTGTAGAAATGTTCTCCATGACGGAAAATCTGCGCGCCCAGGCGGTTCCAGAGCGGGGCAAGGGTCCGGTCCTCGAGTCCCGCAAGCGGCGCCATGCCGAGATTGAAGCGCTGATAGCCCTGTTCTTTTCCCCAGAGCATCAGCTCCACAAAAAGGAACTCCATGATCCCGTGCGAAGTGCCGGGAACCTGCCGCATGAGGTCGATCGAAAGCTCTGCCCTGCCTGCTCCCTGCCAGATATTGGAAAACGCTATGATGTTCCCGTCCCTCCTGACGAGGGCCACGGGGAACTCCCGCAAATAGCTTTCGTTGAAATTCCCCAGGGAGAACCGCTTTTCCCGCGTGTTCTTTGCCGCAAGCCAGGCGTCGGAGATCGCCTTGAGCTCGGGCAGGAGCAGCGGCACGTCGGCCGCGGGCACGACCGAGAACCCTGCGCCCTCGCGCCCGGCGCGCACCTGGGCATAGCGCAGGTCTTTCCGGCCCTTGCCTTCGAGGGAGAATGGCGTGAGCGGCACGCATGCCTCCTCGCCGATCTTGAGGGGCGTAAGCCCCAGCTCGATATACAAATAGAGGTTTTCTTTCCCCGCTTCATAAAAAACCGGCCAGCCGTCATGGCGGTCGCACACCTCCCGGAAGCGCCAGACCAACTCCCTCCGTTCCTCCTCGGGTCCCACCGGGTCCCCCATGGCAATCCAGCTCCGTCCCTCGACACCGTACATAATGAATGATTTTCCGCTTTCGCTGAACAGAAACCTTTTGTCCCCCAGCAGCGCCAGGTTCGCCGTCGTGTCCGCGCTCGCCAGGACCGCGGAACGGACCTTCTGCCGGTCCTCGCTGCCGACTCCGGACGGTTCAGGCGGCGCCGGCCGCAGGAGCCTCACCGCTCCCACGATCACCGCGAGCGTCATCACCCCGACCGTGGCGCGCAGGAACCGCGGCGCATCGCCCCGAAGGGTGAATTGCCACCAGAGGCTTTGGGAATATTCCAGGTGACGATAGGAGAAGAACCCCAGCCAGACCGATCCGGCGAGGACCGCGACGATGGACGTGATCCATCCCGCGGAAAAGCCCTGGCTCAGGAGCGACGCTCGGCGGTAGAAGAACCTTCTGCCCGGCAGCAGCGCACCGAGCATCATGGCAAGGATCAGGGCCTCTTCGTAATCGAACCCCTTGACCAGTGAAAACAGGATGCCCGCCCCGAGCAGGACGAGCGTGAGATGGTACGCGGCGTCCAGCCTGCGCTGGATGCCGCGCGAGAGAAGCAGCAGCGCAACGCCCACGAGGCTGCCGAGAAAGTGTGATATCTCCAGGAAAGGCAAGGGCAGGAAATCGGTGATCCATTCCAGCCGCGCCGGAAGCTCGGGCGTGGCTCCCGAAACGAGGAGCAGCGCGCCGCCGGCGAAGATAATGATCGAAAGAACCCAGGGTGCAATGGCGGACACGCCCTGGCCCATGAACCTGGCGAAGCCCTTGACCTGTGTTTTCGCAGCAACCAGTTCAAACGTTCCCAGCATGGTTGCCGCGATCAGAAGCGGCAGCAGGTAGTAGATGCCCCGGTAGAGGAGAAGGGCCCCGACAGCCTGGGGAGCCGCGAGCCCGGGAGGGAGCAGCAGGATGAATATGGTCTCAAAAACGCCGAGCCCTCCCGGCACCTGGCTCGCCAGGCCGGCAACCTGGGCAAAGAGGTAAATGCCGATGAATGACGGAAAGGACAGTGCGGGGACTTCCGGCAGGAGGACGTACAGCACGCACCCGGCCAGCAGCCAGTCAAGGGATGAGAGCGCGATCTGAGCCAACGACAGGAGCGTCGAAGGGAGTTCGATCTCGCGATTCAAGATTTTTACCGGCTTTCTCCGGACCGCGCTCCAGCCGATATAGCCGAACACAACGGCGAGAAAGATGACGCCCAGGGGCCGGGCCGAAGCAAAGGGCAATTTCATCAAGGCGGGCAGCGCGACCGGTTCCGCCACGAAGGCGAAGCCTCCTACGGACAGGAGCCCGAGCCAGAGGGTGAGGGTGTAGAAGGCCACCATTTTCGTGACCTCCAGTATTGAGAGGCCCCAGGACGTGTACAGCCGGTAGCGCACGGAGCTGCCCGCAAGCATGGACAGACCGATAGTATTGCTGAAAGCATAGCCGATGAACGACGCGAAGGCGATCTTGCCGTATTCGAGGGCGCGGCCGATGTACCGGAATGCCAGCGCATCATAGCCGGTCAGAACGAGATAGTTCAGGGCGGTGAGCAGCAACGCGGACAACAAACGCGGCGCGGACACGGCGCGCGCTCCCGCAGCGAGGTCCCGGTAGTGATATCCGGAGAGCGCATGGCGCAGAACCCAGAGGGCCGCGAGGAAGAGGACGAGCCCAATCAGCGGACCCGCTATTTTGACGAGTTGACGGTTCATGATTGCCGTAATTTACCTTATTGTGTATCGCTCTGCGTAAAACGGCCGCGTCGCATCAGATGCTCGGCACAGAAGGTTGTGCTCCCCTTCGCCCGGACTCCGATCGAACATGCGGTGGAAGAGGCCGTTCCTGCAATGGAGCCCCGTCCGGCAGGAGCCGGGGGATTGCAAGTCGCGGGATTCACTCTTTTTCGTGCACTTCATATTTGACGATATTCTTGCCGCTTTTCTTCGCGGAATACATCAGCTGGTCTACAATCCTGATCATTTCGTCGATAGATTCCGGAGGCGTATGAAACGTCACGACCCCGATGCTGAACGTAACAGGCCATGACTTCCCGCGGGCGATGTCCGAAAGGAAAGCATGGAGTTTCGAGAAAAAGACCTTTGCCGCTTCATTGCTGCTTTCCGGAATAAGCACTGCGAATTCATCGCCGCCCAGCCGTGCGGCAATATCTGTTTTACGGATACGGCCTGCAATGGCCTGACCGACCTGTTTCAGGAGGGCGTCGCCTTCAGCATGCCCGTATCTATCATTGACTGACTTGAAATCGTCGATATCGATGTACGCCATCGAGAAGCGATGGCCGTATCGAATTGACCGTTGCAATTCAACGTCCGCGCGCTCAAAGAAATACCTGCGGTTCCCCAGCCCGGTCAGGTAATCTTCCCGTGCGAAGGACTTCTCCCGTTTGAATCCATTCAGAAGAAAAACGATGATGCTGAAAAAACTGAGCCTCACCATCCCGTTCCACAGCAATGCAGAGGGAGCGCTGCCGGCGACTCCGGCCAGAACGTCGGAGACAAACCATGCCGCTGCGCCCACGCATGCCACAACCATGCCGGACCACTTCTCTCCGTACCACGTCGCGAGAGCGATGGGGACAAGATAGAAAATAGAAAAACCGACCCGGGCGCCGAACAGATGGTCGATTGCGCCGATCAAAAGCGCGAGCACGGACGCTGCGATTATGATGAACCGCCGGGAGCGGCCGGCCAAACAGGATAACAAGTCTGTTGCCACGTTGGCACCTCGCGACCTGGGTTCTGATTTGGATTTTTTTATCGATACGTTGCGCCCGAAAATGGCCTGACTGTTGCTGTTTGAACGTCCCTGGATGAACCGCATTTTATTAAGCGATTTTTGCAACCAGAACAGCGCAGCTTGCAAGCCCGATCACCTTTTCCGTCGTGCTCCCCATCAAAAGTTTCTTGAGCCCTGTTTTCCCGTATGCGCCCATGACGATCAGGTCAACGCCCATACTTTTGGCGGTCCCGGCGATGATTTCATGGGGTTTCCCGACAAGGGCCATCGTCTCAACGGAAATACCGGCCTTCTGCGCCGCCTGCACGACATCGCCGGCATAGGTCCGGGCTTTTTCCTTCTCGTCTTCCGACAGGACCACGGAAATCGCCGTCAGGCGGCTTCCGCAGCGTTTCGCAATTTCGATCGCCTCCAGGGCCGCCGTGCGGGCGTGCTCCGAACCGTCCGTCGCAATCAGAATATTCTTGCACTCGATCCTTGCGGCCCGGGGAACAACCAGGACCTTGCAGGGTGCGTGCCCGATGACTTTGGCGGATGCGCTGCCGAGGAGGACCTTCTCCAGCCCGTGTCGGCCGCGTCTGCCGACCGCGATCATATCGACCTTTTTTTGCGCCGCTTCCTCAACGATGAGGCGGGAAGCGCTGTCGCCGTGGCGGAAAATCGCCTCGCATGACGGCAGCTCTTCCAGCGCCCTCGCCTTGAGGGATGCAAGGTATTGAACGGCTTCTTCCTCTTCTTTCTGCAAAAATTCCGCGCCGGCGGTTTCATATTCCGGATTTGTTTCTACAACCGACATGACATAGAGTTTGCTCGAACAGTGCTTTGCGAAGGTTATCGCCGCGGCTATCGCGCCCTCGCTGAACAGCGAGCGGTCTGTTGCTACGAGCAGTTTTTCAAGTTTTGATACGGGACAGGACTGGCTGGTGTTCATGGTAGCATCCTCCTTGGATTTTCACAGGTGCCCGGCACTCGTTGCCGGCGGTTTGCGGCCCTATGATATCCATTATATCTTATTTTCTTCACCTCAGAAGAGGAACGGAGAAACGGCTGAAGCGATGCTGCAACCAGAACGCTTACAATACTTTTTCCATCGTTCACCTCCCGCAGATATGTCCAGCTCGCGCTATCATTCTCCGATCACCGCTGCAATAACAATTGCCTTCACGTCTTTTCCTGGTCAGTCGCCGGTTTGATGTCCAGGACAGGCGTGCCATCACGCATATCCAGGCCTTTGATACGGATAACGCGACCTTCGACGCCAAGGACTTCCACGAGCGACATCCCGATGGGATTCGGCCTGATTGGCGAACAAATGCTGAATACACCTAACCGCTCTTTGCGGTGCGGAGGAGTCTGTACCAGAAATTCCGGGGTGAATTGCGGGCTTTGATGGAAATAAAAAAGCACGACCACGCGCTGCCCAGCCTTGACGTCCTTAAGCCCTGCGACATACTCTTCGTTGATGACCAGGGCCCCTTCTGCTTCGGAAACGGTCCAGTGCCTCGGGACCTTCCCGACATCGGTTTTTACAAAACCTATCGGCTCAAATTCAATTTTCATGACAACCTCCGCCGGCGCTCGGCCGTGGGCACACTCCTTCCAGCTCAACGGATATGGCCCCGTTCATCAGCTTCCAGATAGGCCTCTTCAGCAGGCGAAAGGTCCACCTCGTCGAATCCGTTAATCATGGGCATTACATGCCCTATGAATGAATGTCCTGTCGTGAGCATATAGACGTGTATGGTTACGAACGCCGCGATGGCGAAAGCCGCGGCAGTATGGATCAGCGCAACAGTCGCGAACGGTGTGCCGGAGGAGGTGAAGCGCTCCCACAAACCATAGGTCAGATAAGCAACCCCCGAAAGCCAGATTGCCGGGAACAACACCAGCTTGAGCGACAGATAGGTCAGGGCCTGCAGAGGATTGAGCTTGCGGTTATAGGCCTTTCTGAAAGGATGCGATTCGCCCTTGAAGATGCCGTAGGAGTAAAACCGGACCACGCGCCAGAGCCCCTGGCTGGTCGGCAGGAACTGTTTCCAGACGCCCGTGGTCAGGATCCAGGAAATGGCGAACAACCACAGGACCATGACCCCCAGGGCGCTGTAAGTGTGGATCCTGTCAGCGAGTTCAACGCTGATCAGGTGATGAAAGCCGTGGATGCCGAACCCGGTAAAGAGCAGCGTCACGATCAGCGCCATCTGCGTCCAGTGCCAGAACCGCTCGAAGCGGCTGTAGATCATTACTTTTCGCGTACTCATTATTTTCTCCTCCTCTTGGCCAGGAAACCACGGACAGCGGCATGAACCAGCACGCCGAGGAATACCGAGAAGAAGCCGAGCAATCCGACGCCGTCAACCCATTTATTATAGTCCCGGCCGGACAGGTAAAAGCCGTTGACATTTTTCAACCTGCCTTTCCTCGCGTGGCAT
>JAJXTW010000115.1 GCA_021783455.1 Nitrospirota bacterium
GGCTTCCTTGTCGAGTTGGCGGGCCTTGGCAAGAAAATCGCGTATCTCGGAATCAACTTTTTTCTCGTGTTCCTCGAGTTCGCGCTTCTGTTCCGCGGACAGGCTGTCGAGTTCCTGCGGCTGGAGCGGCTTGCCCTTCCAGAGCGGGACCTTGACGATGCCGGTGCGCGTGATCGTGAGCTGGAACCCCAGCTCGTGCGCCCGCTTCCCGGCGTCGTCGAACAGGATCTCTTTCGCCTTCTCCGCCTCTTCCACGACGCGGGACTTCTGTTCTTCGTACTCTTTGGACTCGAACACCTTCGGGATCTCGTTCTGCATGAACTCGATGAACTTTTCCACATCGCGCCTGAAGGCTCCGCCCTTTCCCGGCAAAAGCTTGATGGCCCGCGGCCGGTCGGGGTCCTTGAAGTTGTTGATGTAGCACCAGTCGTCGGGCACCGGAAGGTCCCGGGAGATCCGCTTGACGATCGACTTGGCAATGGAGTTTCTGCCCGTGCCCGGAACGCCGGACACGAAGATATTGTAGCCGTGATTGCGGATGGAAAGGCCGAACTCGATCGACTTCACGGCCCGCGCCTGGCCGATCACTTCTTCTTTGAGGGAGAGTTCAGACGTCGTCTGAAACGGGAATTCCGCCGGATCACAGACGTGACGCAGTTCGGAAAGCGCTACTTCACGTTCTTCGATATTCATGCGTCCTCCTTCACCGAAACGCTCTACTTCAAGTGTATGCACTGCATCCGCTGTTGTCAAGGCAACCGTTTCCCCAGGGAGAGGCCGCCCGGGGGAAAAATAAAATATTGCTTTTTTCTCGTGCCGCTCTTATAATCGCCGCATTCATACATTCATCGTTCATGATCCGGCAGCCGGCAGCAACACCCCGTCGAATGAAGGAGGCTTTTATGAATCCCGCCAAGTTTCTTCCGCCCAGGCCGGTCCGTGTGTTCGAGCGCGATCAGTTGATGAACAGGCTCGCGGCCTGGGAAGACAAAAAGTTGCTCCTCGTCCACGCGCAGGCAGGCCAGGGCAAGAGCACGCTTGTTGCAAGCTACACCAAATCGCTGGCCTCGCCGTCGGTATGGTACAATCTGGACCAGGAAGACGAAAACCCCGGTGTATTCCTCTCGTCGCTGGGCAAGGCGGTCCAGCAAACGTGGCAAGATCGCCTGCCCACGCTGCCCCCGGTCCCGCAACACCGCTACGGCATGGGCCAGATCCATCAGGGACTCGACCAGTGGGTCCGTCTGGTTTTCCATAACCTTCCTGATACAAGCTTGATCGTATTCGATGATTTTGCCGGCACACCTTCAGGGTCCCTGGAACAGCTCCTCAAAATGCTGCTTGCGTCCACGCCTCCCTTTGTCCGGTTTCTGGTCATCTCCCGGACGCGGCCGGAGCTCGAAATTGCGAAGCTCCGCGCCACACAGTCCGTCGGCGAACTCACCGGAGAAGACCTCCGGTTCAGCGACGCCGAAGTGCAGGACCTCTTCACGATCATCTTCCGCATGCAGATTTCCGAGACCGAGGCGGCGCTCATCAACGCCACCGCGGAAGGCTGGCCTGCCGGGCTCGTGCTGATGCACGAGTATCTCTCCACCCTCTCTCCGAAGGCCCGCTCGCTTGCGCTCATCGACCGGCGATCCACGGGGTTCCGGACCCATGTCTTCGATTACCTGGCTCAGGAAGTATTCGTACACCTCCCGCAGGAACTGCAGCAGTTCCTCCTCCGGACGTCGATCGCCGATTATCTTTCCGCCCCGCTCATGGCGCACCTGACCGGCCTGCCGCGAACGCATGCAGGCCGCTGGAAAGCGTCGGTCGCCGGCATGGTAAAAGAGCTCAGGAGCAGAAATCTTTTCGTAACCGCGATGGACAGTGATGCGTCGGTGATCCGCTATCACGCGCTGTTTCGGGAATTTCTTCGCAAAAAGCTGGTTGCCCAGACAAAGCCGTCTGAAGTGAAGAAGCTCTACACGTCCGCCGCAACGTATTTTTTGAAAGCGGGAGACGTGGTCCGGAGCATAGACCTTCTCATCGCCTCCGGCCAGTTCGAGCGGGCCATCAGTCAGATCGAGCAGGCAGGCGAAGACCTCATCGTTCGCGGGCAGGTGCGTACCCTTATCCGTTGGATCGAGGCGCTTCCGCTCGAATACGGCAACCGCCCCTGGTTCCTCTTTTCCCGCGCCGTGGCATGCCGCTACACCGACCCCCGCACGGCGCTCGCTTTTTTCGATCTTGCGTTTAAGGGTTTTCGATCCTCCGGCGCGGCCTACCATCGGAGCGCGGGGCAGATGCTATCGCTCTGCGGGATTATCGAGACCTGTTTCTATGCAGGCGGAAACTTCAAACGGATGACGCGCGCCGCCGCAATGGCGAGCGCGCTGCTGAAGCGTACAACGCAGAAATCACCGGACGCGCGCTCCCGCTTGCTTCTCGCACTCGGTACCGCCTGCTTTTTCATCGGGAAACTCCAGCAGGGCGCCGAAGCGTTGCAAGGGGCGCTCGACGCCTTTCGCAGGTCGCGCGACCATTATCACCAGATCCAAAGCGCGATTTATCTTGCACCCTGCGCCATCTACCTGGGGAACTTCAGGTTGGCGCGCGAAGCGATTCGAAAGGGCTTCGAAGCCCACGCCTCGATCCCCGAGGAATCGGGGGGCGGAGCGGCCCTTTCCATGGCCCAGGCCATGACGGCGCTGTTCGAGGGACAATTCGCCGAGGCCCAGGCGTGCATCGACAAATGCCAAAGCCTTTCGCAGGAACATGAGCTTGAGGCCTTTGATTTCCTTTCCCTCGACATCGGCGGATGGCTCAAGACCGCGCTGGCCGACTATGATCACGCCGATCAGCTGCTTCAGCAATGCAAAAGCAAGGGGGAAGAACTGCAGAACGCATTTTTCAACGCATCGGCGGCGCATTTGCTCGCAATAAACTACCTTCACCAGAACAAGCTCGATGCGGCCCAGGCCGAGGCGGACTATGCGCTTGCGGTCAGGTCGCAGTCCGGCAGCAGCCTTTTTTACGCCCTGTCGCTCTCGGTCAGCGGGGCCCTCGAACTTAAACACGGCAGAATGCAAAAAGCAGAGCAGATGCTGAACGAGGCGCTCTCGCTATTCCGCAGGAGCGGGGCCGCTCAGCAGGAAGCGAACGTGCTGCTTCTCCTGGCAGAGCTGAGCGCACAAAAAAAACGAGGCCGCGAGTTCAGGGAGTTTCTTCACGCGGGTCTTGCGATCGGCCGGGAACGGGGGTTTACCTACTATGCTCTCTTCACCCGGGCGGACATGGAGAATCTCGTTCGCCGGGCCCTCGCAGAAAACATCTGTGTTGACTACTGCGAAACGCTGCAGAAGAAATTCCGGGAAGGGACAAGCGCATCGTCCATCAGAATATGCTGTTTCAACGGATTCAAGGTCTTCCGCGACCGCGAGAGGATTACCGACGGCCTGTGGAAAAGCGCCCGGGCAAAAGCACTTTTGAAACTTCTCGCGTCCCGCAATGGGCTGACCCTGCCGCGGGATACGGCGCTGGAACTGCTCTGGCCGGGAGACCAGCCGGAATCGCCGAACCAGTCACTGAACAGCATGCTTTCGCGCATTCGAAAGGTCCTGGAGCCGGCGACCCGAGACGATGGGGGCGATTCCTGCCTGTCTCTGAAGGATGGGGTTCTCATGCTCGACGCGAGCCGCGTCTGGACCGACGTGGGACAATTTCATACCCACATCGAAAATGCGGAACGGATGAAGGTGCGCGGAAAAACCGAGCAAGCAATAGAAGAATACTCCCAGGCGATCATGCTCTACCAGGGCGATTTTTTGCCGGAAGACCTCTCCGCGGACTGGACAGCCGCGGTTCGCGACCAGCTTCAAACGCGCTACCTGCGGGCGCTTGAAGCCATGGCAACCATGGCAGAAGGGACCAGCGACAGTGAAAAAACCCGCGCCGTTTATGAAAAACTGTTCCTTGCCGATCCGTGCAATGAAAACGCCTGCTGCTGGCTCATGACGCAGTACCACTCAGACGGCCGGCGCAGCGACGCGATACGCGCCTATGAGCGGTGCGAGCTGGCCTTAGGCAGGGACCTTGACCTTGAGCCGGAGGAGCGGACGAAAAAACTGTACCGGGGTATTCTGGGAGGTGATTGAAGCACGACAAGGGATCAATGAGCTCCAGGACAGGCGGGATTCAGTGAACGCAGACGAACCCCCGGGCGGGGGATTGCAAGTCGTGGGATTCACCATTTTTCAGATTCATTCTTCCTGCTTCCTGCGAAGCAAGAAGTACAACTTCCCCTCATGCTGCAGGTTCCCCGCAGTAAGTTCAGCGTCTGCTCCCTGACCGAAGAACAGATCGACCCTTCCCGGCCCCTTGATCGCGCCGCCCGTGTCCTGGTTCATCACGAACCGCGTAAAAGGCACCCATTTCTTGATCTCGTTGTTCTCGATCACCGGTTTCTGCGACGTGATGAGACCCAAGGCGCCCTTCGGGAAGAGCCTGCTGTCCGTGGCTATGGAGCGTCCCGGCGTGAGCGGCACGCCGATGTTCCCGAGGGACGGCCCCGTGTCGAGCCGGAAGAAGACATAGCTCTGGTTCCGGTACAGCACCTCGTTCAATTTCTCGGGATGAGAGCGAAGGTATTCCCGCAGCGCCTGCATGGACATCGTGTCCCTGGTCATCACTCCCGCATCGATCAGATATTTGCCGATGCTCGTGTACGGTCTGCCGTTCTGGCCGTCATACAGAACGCCCAGGATATTCCCGTCCCCGAGGTCGACCTTGCCCGAGCCCTGCACCTGCAACACATAGATGTCCACGAGGTCGGAGCACCAGAGAATCTCGAGGTTTTTGTTCGCAAGAAGCCTCTTCCCGTCGATCTCCTCCCGTGAATAATAGGGAACGACTTTCTTGCCCTCCAACCTGCCGAAGAGCTTGTCCTTGGGATAGCCCGCACCAAACTGCGAAAGATCGATTTCTATCATGTCGTCGGGCTTGCGATAGAGCGGAAAGCGGAACGTCCCGTCAGGAGCAACCCGGCAGGAGAGTGTGGGCTCGTAGTATCCCGTGAGCAAAATGGTACCGCCGCCGTTTGTTCCCACGGATTGGTAAAGAACAAAATCCTTTTTGATCCGTTCGATCTTTTGGTCAAAAGAAAGGGAATCGTTCTCGACGATCAGGAGAAAGTTCTGGAGCGTGACAACCTGGTCCAAAGCGGTCACCTTATCAGGACCGAGGGGAAAGACCGTGTTCTGGGGAAGCTTTTTATAATACTCCAGGCTCTGGCGCGCTGCAGTTGCCATGCCTTTAAAATCCATGTCATCGGCTGGCTCCGTCGCTTTCCTCCATGAGACAGGCTCCATGGCCTCCTCCGGTTTCGTCACCACGAACGGCGCTCGGGCACAGGCAAAGAGGGAAAACAAAAAAATCGTTGATACTATAATTCTTCTCGTGTTCAATTCATAAACCGCCTTTGGGCATTTTAAAACTATTTTGACTGTCATGGTGCAAATCCGCACTGTTCAGACTTGAGGGCAATTTATACTTTTCCCTCAGCCTTGTCAATTATCCTGAAAGAGCATTTGGGACGCAGATAAAATAGACTTCCCTTTGCGGTGAAGCATCTTTCCCCTTGCACGTCCGGTTCTCTCCGCGAAAATCTGCGTTCATCGGCGTCCAACGCCGTTTTCACGATAATTCGTTGTAATTGTGAGAACGAAGAAGTATAAAGAATATACTGTGGCAGCAAGCCCTTTGTAAAGAGCTTTTTCTGCTTTGAGAAGGTCGGAGAAAATGATCATCAGCGCAAGTAGAAGAACCGATATCCCGGCATTTTACAGCGATTGGTTCATGAAACGGATCGAAGAGGGCTTTGTTTTGGTTCGGAACCCGATGAACGCCCGTCAAGTGAGCCGGATTTCTCTGGCCCCTGAACTCGTGGATTGCATCGTCTTTTGGACAAAGAACCCGGCCAGGATGATCGACAAGCTGACGGTTCTTGACCGGAAGAAGTATAATTACTACTTCCAATTTACGCTGACGCCCTATGGGGAAGATATCGAGCCGAATGTGCCGGATAAAAACGACGTCGTATCAACGTTCATCCAATTGTCGGAGAGAATCGGCAAAGAGCGCGTTGTGTGGAGATATGACCCGATACTCATGACGGACTCGATAAACAGGGATTTTCATTCCAGGTCCTTTGAACGCTTAGCCAGGGCACTGACCGGACACACTGATACATGCATCATCAGCTTCGTGGATTTTTATGCGAAATGCCGAAAGCGGCTGAGCAGCCTCAAAGCCCGCGAGATGAGCCTGGGAGATATTCGCGCCATCGCAGAAGCATTTGCCGTCATATGCAGGGCCTATAGCCTGAAACTCGAAACGTGCGCTGAAGAGGTCGATCTTTCAGATTTGGGCATAGACCATGGGAAGTGCATCGATGATGAGCTTATATCCAGGATCATCGGACGGCCGTTTGAAGTGAAGAAGGATAAGTCGCAGCGTGAACTCTGCGGATGCGTCGCCAGTACGGATATTGGAGCGTATAACACCTGTCCTTGTGGTTGCATTTACTGCTATGCCAACAATGGCAGCGAGGCTGTGTCAGTAAAGATGTCTCTCCATGACAGGGAGTCTCCTTTGCTGTCGGGCGCCGAGTAATATCGTGATGGTGAAACGCATTTGTCAGGGGTCGTGAAGTGACCCATGCCCCCGGGTGCAACAACCTTCCGCTCTCCGTCTCAAGTCCCGCAGTCATTTCCCCGTGATAAGGAGTCTCACTATTCTACCTACAACGGTTATCCCTAAGATAATGCCTGTGGCTATTGCAAGGAAAATAGCAAAAAAAAGAGTCAGCTTGAAGATCAGAAAAAAAAGGGGGATTAACATTGCGCATAGTATTATCGTCAGGCAACCCGTAGCAAAATCCTTCGCTTCCAGCATTGAGGTAGTCCTTTCCGTTTTCCCTATCTGAGGGAGTCTGGTACGAATTATAACAGAAGTGGGCTGAGGGAGAAGATCAAAAAGGGACAATCTAACAGTAAAGACCTGATATGACTTGGCAATACGACAATTAAGAAGTAAAAAATTTTGAATTAAGAAATGGGGGGGGCTTCCTCTTAATTCTTTTTTTCCCGCTTGCTTCTTTTTTGTTCGTACATCAGCGCGTCTGCCTGGACCAAGAGTTTATCAAGAGAGCTGGGATGCTCGTGGTCGTAATAACCAAGTCCTATGCTTAATGACAGCTTCCAGGGTTCGCTTTCCCCGGCATTAAAGATATCCAAATTTTTCTGTAACCGGGCAGTAACCAAATCTGTATCCGTCTTCGTTATCCCTATCGGGACAACCACAAACTCATCTCCGCCGAGACGAGCAATGATGTCTACATTCCGAAAGGACTTCTTGAGGATATTGGCAATCATGATTAATGCTTTATCCCCTTCCTTATGGCCCAGGTTGTCATTGATCGCCTTTAAACCATCCATATCCGCGGACAGTATATACATGTTTCTCTTCAATCGTTTGGCCATATTCAATTCCCGGTCGGCAAGGTCGTAGAATCCTCGCCGATTGTACAGGCCGGTCAGCGCATCGGTAAAGGAAAACTCACGGAGTTGCGCTTCCATGCGTTTACGATCGGTTATGTCCCTGAGTATTCCCTTGATTTCGAGAAAGTTGCCGTTCTCGTCCGCTACCATCATGCTCGACGCTTCAAGTTCCAGTGGTTCTCCATTTATTTTCCTGGCCGCCATGTGGTAGGCGCTTACCGCCTTCTTGATCTTCAACTCCTGCCTGAACGCCTCCCTGTCCTTCGGGTCTCTCCAGTATTCAAGCGAGTTCCTGCCGATCATTTCGGAGGGGTCTTCGTGGCCGAATATCCTCGCCCCCGCCCGGTTCATCCTTATGAAGACGCCCTCTGCATTGACCTGATAGATCCCGTCCAGGGATGCGTCAAACAGATCTTTATATTCCGCTTCGGTCTTCCGGAGTTCTTCCTCCATCTGTTTCCGCCCGGTAACGTCCTCATACAGAACCAGCCAGACAATGCCGTAGGTGTGGTGCTCAAAGGACGAAACGGTGCCGGAACACCAGAAAAGAGTCCCGTCTTTTCTTCTAGCCCGGACTTCGCCGGTCCACACCCCTGCCTCCCGCAGCGACGTTGCCACGTCACTGGCCGTTGCAACCGGAGTCGTTCCGGAAGAGGCGTTTAAGATGCTGATATTTTCCCCGATCAGTTCCCCCTGCCCATAACCGAACATCTTCTCAAGCTTCGGATTGGTATAAGCAATGACGAGGTCGGCTGCTCTGACCAGAAATACCCCCTCTTCCATTTTGCTTATGATCTCGCTATCGAGTCGAAGCGCTTCTTCCGCCCCGGCGAAATCAGCGTGTGCCTGGTCTATTTGACCTCCGATCGATTTTGACAT
>JAJXTW010000116.1 GCA_021783455.1 Nitrospirota bacterium
CGATCTGCCGCTTTCCCGCTGAGAGCACTTGCTACTTCCGTCTCCTCATCGTGAAAAACAGCAGCGAGCACATAGCACATCAGATATTCGTCATCAACGACCAGAATTTTTCTCATATGGACAGAGTGCAGTCGGCATCCTTCAAAAAGTAGTGAGGCCCCCTCCGGCAAGAGCCGGGATTGCAAGTCATGGGATTCAGTCCCGTGCTGTTTACGCATGGGTTTGATACTTTAGATGCAATTCCCATGCCGAGCGACATCGCCCTTGTCAAATGCCCTAATAACCGTACTTTTCAGCCAATTATTCGTTTTTTCATTCCTCCGGGTGTCATCAGTGAAATTTGAGCTTCACTCTGTGTGGTGAAATGACCTAATGCGAATGGGAATTTTACCAGCAAACATATCGATCAAGAAAATCGTAAACATTTTTTTTACATTCTATGGCAGGATTGGCGAGGGAGGCTTCATATCGGGACAGCTTCGTATACGTCTTAGCCAGGTTGTACCGGGGACGGAACTTCAACGGACTCTTCGCAACGGCATCCCTCCAGACCGCAAGTTCCGCAAAGTCGGCAACCGCTACTCCAATTTGAACTTTTTCACCTGGTACCGGAGCGTGTCATAGCTGATCTGGAGGAGTTTTGCCGCTTGCGTCTTGTTGTAATTCGAACGTTCGAGCGCCTGTTCAATAAGGTCCCGTTCCACTGCCTCGAGCGAGATCCCGGCTGCCGGCAGTCTGAACATCCCACTCGACAAGGGGTGGAGGGCCTCCGACTGGGCTGTTAAGCTTTGCGACAGATGCCGCGGGAGTATCACCTCCTCGGGTTCCAGCACTACCAGTCTTTCCACAAGGTTGCGCAGTTCCCGGATGTTCCCAGGCCAACTATGGGCTTGCATGAGTTGTGCTGCTTCAGGAGAGAAACTTTTTTTCGTCTTCTGATTCGAACGCGCGCCATAATACGAGAGGTAGTATTCTGTCAGGGGAAGAATGTCTTCCAGCCGTTCCCTGAGCGGAGGCACATGCAAATAAAACGCGTTCAAGCGGTAGAATAAATCCATCCGGAAGTTTCCCTTTGCCACGGCCTCGGCGATGTCGACATTCGTCGTGGCGATTACCGTCACATCAATGGGGACTTCTTCCCCTGCGCCGATCGGCCGCACCTTCCGCTCCTCAAGCACCCGCAGGAGCTTTCCCTGGAGACTCTGCTGCATGTCGCCGATCTCGTCAAGGAGGATCGATCCTCCATTCCCCAGCTCAAACAATCCCTTTTTGTCCTCTTTGGCATCGGTAAAGGACCCCTTCAGGTGTCCGAATAGTTCGCTCTCGAGGAGGGCCTCGGGGAGGGTCGCGCAGTTCACCTTGACAAAGGGGGAAAAACCCTCCTCCTTTTTTTGGCGGATCAGCCGATGGGCATACCGCGCGAACAGTTCCTTGCCCGTACCGCTCTCACCGGTGATAAGTATCGTTGAAATGGAGGCATCGGCCATCTTCTCTATTTTTGACTTTATTTTTTGCACCGCCGGTGACCGGCCGATGATCTCTTTCTCGAAGACCTCCGACTGCACCTTCCTGAGATAGACGACCTCCTGCTTCAATTTTTCTTTTTCAATGATATTTTCGAGGACGATTTTTACCTCGTCGACATCAAAGGGTTTGGTGATATAATCCGCGGCGCCGAGCTTCATTGCGTTCACAGCGGTCTCCGCGGTGCCGTCCGCCGTCAACATGACCACCTGCGCAGGCAACTCATCCCTGATAATTTCTTTCAGGACGTCGATGCCGCTCCGGCCGGCAAGCCGGATATCGAGGAGCACGACAACGGGAAGCCAGGATTTGACCTTGCTCACGATCCCTTCCGCCCTCGTCGCCGTGGCCACATCGTATCCGATGTTCCTGAGCGCCCGGGAGAGCGTGGCTACTATCAGTTCATCATCATCAACGAGAAATATACGCCCTTTATTTTTCATGACGCCGTCATCCTTTTCTCAGCCATCGACGGGAGACTGATTTTAACGGTTGCGCCGCTCTCCCTGTTGTTTTCGATGCGAATGCCTCCTCCGTGCGCTTCGACCAGCCGCTTGGTTATGGCAAGCCCAAGCCCCGTCCCCTTCGGTTTTGTGGTGAAGAAGGGCGTGAAGAGCTGGTTCATCGCCGAGGCGTTTATTCCCGGCCCGGTATCGCTTATGTCGATTTGAACTGCGTCCAATGCCCGGTCGAACGATGTTGTAAGAGTAATGACCCCGCCTTCCGGCATGGCCTCAACGGCGTTCAGAAGCAGGTTCATGAATACCTGCTGCAGTTGCATGGGGTCGGCCAGGATTTCGGGCAAGCGCTCCGCTAAATCCTTCACCACACGAATAGCCCGCGGTCCCTCGCGCAGGCATTCACGGTCGCACAGCACCAGACTCGTGACGGTTTCAAGGACGGCATTCACATCGGTCGCAGCCAGCTGCGGTTGCGGTGGTTTGGCAAATTTCAGAAGACCCTTCATCAAATATTCAATGCGCTTGATCTCGGCGATCATTTTGTGAATGACAACTCTGTTGTCCGTCGACAGGCATTTTTCCTCTAAGAGCATTTGGATCGTGAGCTTAATGCCCGCGAGAGGGTTCTTGATTTCATGCGCTATGCCCGTAGCCAGTTCACCTGAAACCCTGATCTGCTGGGCTCTTTGAAGCGCCTCTTCGGCCAGTTTTCTCGCTGATATGTCGCGGTCAATAGCAAGTATCCATTTATGAGTGCCTGCGTCGAATAAACCGGCCCCGATTTCAACAGGGAACGTTGAGCCGTCTTTTCGGCGATGATTGACCTCTGCGCGGACCCACTGGCCCGCCAATATCCGTTCGATGCGCACCGGGAGGCCCAACGCCGAATCCGGCGTCAAAAGGTCCTGAATGTTCATCGTCATAAGTTCCTGGACGGAATAGCCGTGCATCGTCGCCGCGGCCTGATTTACCTGCAGGATTCTTCCCGGCTGCTCGACATCCAGGAGGTAGATGGCGTCCGCCGCGCTCTCGAACAGGTGACGATAGCGCGCTTCGCTTTCCTCGATTGCCCGCACGTGTTCTTTGAGCGAGAGCGCCATGTCGTTAAAAGCCACGGCCAGTTCGGCAAACTCGTCCCTGAGTCCGACGATCCGGTAGTTCAGTTCGCCCCCCTGCAGTTTTCTCGTAGCATCAAGAAGAACAGTGATCGGTTTCGTAAGACTCCTGGTCGCCACGACGCCCAGTGCCACAAGCAGCAGGAGGCCGGCGACAACGACAATGATCAAGAGCATCTCCGTAAGTTGCTCGTCATGAAAGGTGCGCTCCGTCTGTTCGTTGAGCCTCTTGGTGGTCAGAACTATCATCGTATCGAGTGTATCAGCGAGCGATTCACTGATGATATTGGCTTGTTTTTGCGCCTCCTCGCGTCCGCGGGCGCTACCCTGCCGCGCCATTGCCCTGGTTGCCGCATGACCATACTGGTCTACCTGACGATTTAATTCACGAAATCGTCGGAGAACACTCTCCGCATGGTGACAGCCAAAACAGCTTTTGGCGGTATTCTCCATGTCGAGCACGTGTTTTTTGACCGCATCGGAAGACTCCGGTCGTTCTGTACTTTGCGAATACAGATCTGCTTCTACCCTGCGGATATCCAACAAGAGATGCTGCCGCAGTATCTCTACCTGATGCAGCTTGATCAACTTATTGAAGTTCAACGTGCTGTAGTTGATCATCGCGACGAGAACGGCAGCGCCGATGAAAGCGAGCAGGCAAGTAACGCTCACAGCTATAATAATCTTTTTTTTCATGTTGAATGGGGCCGATTCCGGCTGCCGGGGTGAAGGCCGGGTACGATGCTCATGAGGCTATTGCCGAGGTTGCGTATTGCTTGAGACATGGGCGCCCTTCCTTCTATTAGCCATATTACTCGTGCCCGGATGTTGGAATCTTGCCGTTGACACTGCCCGGTGTGTACACGGGCAACCGGTTATATCGTGGAATATTACTGGTTGCCTCTATTTGAGTCAAGTAAATTGAAGCGATCGGTATTTTGGAGGACCGGCGAGAAAACGCATACTCACTGATTTCCAAATCTTTCGATTTAGACCAGGCCAGGCAGTTCTTTGACTGGGCTCTCGCGAAGAGCAGCCCGCGATATCTCGACGCGTGCATCGCGATCACAGACCACGCATCATTCGTTAAATGGATCGCCGATGACAGTAGAAAGCACGAACGGAAACCGATACACTCTTGCATTACCTGTTTTACGATTGTTTCAGATGGAGAAGAGTCACCTGTTCAATTAACCGCCACCATCCTCGACATGAGTGAGGCGGGCATCGGGATCCTGACTGATTGCAAACTGAAACGAGGAGCTATTCTTCGGCTAGGTGACACGCCGGTGCCGAGCATAGGAGTAGTACGCTGGAGCGAGTGCGTTGGAACCGCAAAATTATACCGGTCAGGCATTCAATGCAGTCTGCGCCGTCATGATCGCGATCGCCTCCACCGACGTGCTTCATGTATTCAAAGTTGATTAATCCTGACTTTGCAAAAAAAATTGTTGCCGTAGCCGGCAGTGACCAGCTCGCCGCACCATACCCCCAAATGTCAATGAATCAGGTAAAACCACCTGGGACACATAAACAATAAAAGCCCCTGTTTTTCAGGGGCTTTTTGCACTTCCTTGGACTACCTTGGATTGCTAAATGGTGGAGGCGGCGGGAATTGAACCCGCGTCCGAAAACCTTTAGCCAGTAGCTCATACATGCTTATCCCCTCATTTTAAGCTCTCGCTTCATCCGGCGCCTTGGGGAAAGCTTCGGAATCGGCCAGCCCGGTTTATCTTATCCTCTTGCCCCGGACGAAGTCAAGAGAACCAGCCTGGTTTTTGACGTCTCTGCGGCTGTTCAGGCGCCGGCCGCGAAACGCGCTAGCCTAAATTAGGCAGCGAGTGCCAGTTCGTTATTGGCAGTTGATCTTTACCATGTGTTTAACGAGCCCCATGGTACCTCGGCATGCAACTCCTGACCTCCGTATCCCCGTCGAAGCCTGTCGCCCCCCTTTCTATAGAATCAATGCGGAATGCGAAATTGAAACCTACTTCCTATAATCATACTACCTTATTTCTCATTGCTTTTCAACAGCCGTTCTGCCTGGTCGTTATCGATTCCTGCGATCCTGATGATCTTTTCTCTTCCCGTATGGCCCGAAACGATCTCCACCTGGGCACGGCCGACATGAAGCTGATTGGAAAGGAACTTCACGAGCGCCTCGTTGGCCGCGCCGTCCACCGGCGGGGCAGTCAGCCTGATCTTGAGCTTGCCTCCCTCCATTCTGATAATCTCGTTTTTGGAGGCCCGGGGCTGGATCCGTATCGATATCAAGACCGACGTTTCTTCCGCTTTATTCCGGGGCAGGCTCTTCTTTTGCGCCACTGCCGGCCTCCTCGAAGTTGACCATTTCCAGGTGCATCTGCATTATCTTCTTCATGTCCTGCAGGAATTGGTGCTTCCGGCGCCTGAGTTCCTGGATGTCGGATTCGAGTTTAAACTTTTCCTGCTGTGCATTGCCGACCGTCTGCTCACTGCGGATCCCGGCGTCCTTGACAATAAGGTCTGCTTCCTTCCGCGCGCCGACCTTCAGCTCCTCGATCAGCTTTTGCGTCATAAGCATGGTGTTTTTGACGTTCTCTTCCTTCTCCGCAAGTTCCTTGAGCCTCTGGTCGTAGGCCTGGCGGAACTCCCGCAAATCGGCCACCTCGCGCACCAGCGATTCCATCTCGTCCCTTACCAGATCGAGGAACAGCTCGACCTCGGTCCGTTCATAGCCGCGGAACCCGATGTGAAACCGCTTCTGCTGGATGTCGAGCGGCGTTACTTTTATTGCATCGCTCATAGTGCTTCCTCCCCCGTCTCCGGATGCGGACGCTTCCCTATCCCATCGAGCTGCCGATGCGATAGAGGGTATTGATCAGCGCGTACTGCAAAAACATAATGATGAGGATCGCGATAAGCGGCGAAAGATCGATCCCGAGCCGGTACGGCGGCGCAAGCTTCCTGAGCGGCCGCAGGACCGGCTCCGTAGAACGCTGCAGGAACTGCACGATCGGGTTATACGGATCAGGGTTCACCCAGGAGATGAGGGCGCGGATGATGATGACCCACATATAGATGTTGAGCAGCACATCGAGCACCTTTGCGATACCGACTATGATATTTCCGAATACGAACATGGATCCTCCCGCAAAGTCTAAATTTGCCACGGAGACACAGAGACGCGGAGAAAATCTGAGGGGTCTCTCGCATTTCTCTGTGCCTCCGTGGCAAAAACTTGTAAATTACTTCCCCAGTTCCCTGCTTCTCGCCGTTGCCGCCTCCACCGCGTTCATGAGCGTGGCCCGGAGCTTCCCTTTTTCGAGAGCGTGCAGCCCTTCGATCGTGGTGCCGCCGGGAGAGGTCACCATGTCCCGGAGCTTGGCAGGATGCTCGTTCGTTTCGAGCACCATTTTGGCAGAACCGTACACGGTCTGTGCAGCAAGTTCGAGCGCAAGGGGCCGGGGCAATCCTGCCTTCACGCCCGCGTCGGACAATGCGTCGATGATCATGAACACATAGGCCGGCCCGCTTCCCGAAAGCCCGGTCACGGCATCCATGAGCTTTTCTTCGACAACAACCGATCTCCCCACGGAATTGAAGATGCTCTGGCTGAGCGCAAGGTCATCAGCCGTTGCGCCAGTGCCCGCTGCAAGCGCGGCCGCGCCCGCAAGCACCAGCGCCGGCGTATTCGGCATCACGCGTACGGCGCGCGAGCCTTTCTTCAGTGCGTTCTCGATCTTCGCGACCGGGACGCCGGCGGCAATGGAGATGACGAGCTTCGTGTTGTCAACAACCGGGGAGATTTCCGCAAGGACCTTGTCGATCACCTGTGGCTTGACGCTCAGGATAACGATGCCTGCATCTCGAACCGCATCCACATTCGTTTTTTGCGGGAGAACGCCGTAGGTCTTCTTCAGATGCGTAAGCCGGTCCGTGGAAACGTCGGCAACGAGGATCCGGTCCGGCCCGGCCATTCCCGATGCGATCAGGCCCTTGATGAGCGCCTCGGTCATGTTTCCGCCGCCCAGGAATGCAATTTTTTTATCGAGTGCCATTGTGCCCCCCTACAAAATCTTATTCGTATCTACTTCCTCCCCTTCAAGGAGAAGGGAGTGGCTGTTAGCTTCTCTTCCCGAATATCGCCGTTCCCACCCGCACAACGGTTGAGCCTTCTTCCACCGCCGTTTCAAAATCTCCGCTCATACCCATCGAGAGCTCCTGCAGGGAAACGTCGGGAATATTTTCCTGTGCGATGCCCGCTGCCAGCTCGCGCAGCCTTTGAAAATAGGGCCGTACCATTTCCGGGTTGTCCAGCAAGGGCGGGACGGCCATAAGGCCTTTGATGGCAATGTGCTTGAGCTTTGCCGCTTCGCGGACGAGGCCCGCGGCCTCCTGCAAGGCCACTCCCGCCTTGGCTGCTTCGCCGGCGATGCTCACTTCGATCAGGACGTTCTGGATCTTGCCGATCTTTCCCGCCTGTTTATCGAGCTCTTTTGCGAGATCAAGGTTGTCGACGGAGTGGATCATATCAAAAAGCTTGACCGCGTACTTGGCCTTGTTCGTTTGCAGATGTCCGATCAAATGCCAGCTTGCGATCTGCCCGAGCTTCTCGATCTTCTCCTTCGCCTCCTGCACCCGGTTCTCGCCGAGAATGGCCGCTCCCGCGGCAACAGCCTCCCGGATCCTTTCGGCATCGACGGTCTTCGTGACCACGATGAGCTGGACCGAAGATGGGTCCCGGCCCGCGCGCTTTGCCGCGGCAGCGATCCGGTCATGAATGTGTTTCAGATTATCGGCTATCGACATGAGCACCTCGTATCCACAGATGAACACGGTTAAAGACAACCCGGTTTCATCAAGAATCAAAAAATATTTCGCCTGCAAAAAAAGTGAGACAACGGTTTTGTTTTAGTTCTGGCCTGAGTTCTTATTTCTCTTTTTACCGTGTTCATCCGTGGTTCCTGCATCTTTACGGTTTGATCATGATCATTGACAGCATCCTGCCGGTCCTGCCTTCAGCGCGAAAGGAGTAAAATAAATCCCTCCTGCAAGCTGTGCAAAGCCCGATGGCATGGATGTTCTGTTCCACCAGGCCGATCCGCATCAGCTCTTTCGCATTCGCTTTCACCAAATCCAGGCCCCAGCGGTCCTTGCCGCGCAACGTCGCACTTTCTTCCCAGGAGGGAAACGCTTCCCGCACCGGTCCCATGACCGGCTCGTCCACTTCGTAGCACTCCGGCCCGATGGCCGGGCCGATCGCTGCGAGCAGCCGTTCGGGCCGGGACCCGAACTCCGCCCCCATCCGCACCACGGTCTGGGAAACGATTTTC
>JAJXTW010000117.1 GCA_021783455.1 Nitrospirota bacterium
CTTCTATACTGAGGCAGCCCAAAAAACGAAGTATCCTGCAGGAAAAAAGATGTTTCAGGCGATCACGGAGGACGAAAAACGCCACCTCGAAATGATCACCCAGCTTATCAAGGGTCTTAAGGTCACGCACAAGGATGTAAGCCCGATGAAGAACGTCAAAACGATCTTCGAGACCTTGAAAGACGAGATGATGAAAAAAGTGGAAGCGACCGCTGATGAACTGGAAGCGTTCAAGATCGCCATGCGGATGGAGAAGGAAGGCAAGGAGTTCTATGAAAAAGCGCTCGTCCATGCCAGATCCGACAAGGAAAAAGCCCTCCTGCAGCGGCTGGTCAGAGAAGAAGAACAGCATTACGCCATCTTTTTCAACACTCATGAGTTCCTCGCGGATACGGGCAACTGGTTCATGTGGGAAGAGCGGGGCATTGTCGAAGGAGGATGATGTCCAATTTGAGAACGGGGAATGCGGATATCGGAATGAAAACCCGGTTTCTGTCGGGACGCTGAAGTCCGCAGGGAGGCTGCTATGGAATATACGCACGATGCATTAAAAGAGAAGATTGTGGAAATGTATCCTGAAATCGCGCAACACAAGTTTTCCGTTGACCTCGATTTTGACGAGGGCAAGAACGCATACATTGTAACTTTCAAGCGCGGGGAGTCGCTCTTGACCACGCACCTTGAAAAACAGGATGCGGACGACTGCATGAACGGCATCAAGTGCGTCTATCTGGGCATTCAGGTTTCGCAGTTCATCAAGAACTTTGAAGAGCGGGAAGTGTTCGGACGGCAGGCTGCTTAGATAATTTTCCCGGAAAAAATAAAGGGCCCGGCAGAAGATGCCGAGCCCTGTCTTTTTTCAGTTTTTGCATAGGAACAGGATCTTAGCAGGAGCTTTTACACTTGCAGGTCAAGGCGGCCTTTTTCGTCACTTTTCTGATGGTCATGGGAAACCTCCTTTCTTTCAATTTTCGTTCCAAATAACTGAACAGCTTTGTATTCCGGTGAATTAGTTTATTTAGAGTAATTTGCTATAGACAAAAAACTGGAAACGAAGCCTAATTCTCCTAAATTATACCATAGAGCGTGCAGCGATAAGGATCTTTTCCGCCCTTTCCTTTTAAGAGTTCCGCCCGGTACCGGCACCCGCCGCGGCACACATCGATATATTCACAATTGCACGAAAGGTTCTTGAGCCGCACGGGCTGTATTTTTTCCCACGCTTCGCCGATCCCTCCGGCCGCCGCACCCACGGGCTGGTCGCGATAGAACGTGCATTTGGCCATGCTGCCGTCAGCCAGGACGGACATGAGGTGATAACCGCAGCCGAACCCCTGGGCAGCGGAATGCAGCCCTCCTCCGTAGCCGTATCCCAGATATTTGCCGCCTTCCCGCGGGCCTACCTGCAGTTCCTCATTGTTTTTCAGTCTCCCGATCACGCTCGGAACGTCCACGGTCCAGTCCTTAATCCCCATGTTTTGGAAGAGCCGTTCCATGGCGTCGAAATCACCGAGATTGGCCCGATGCACCATAGTGGAGATTGATACGGCAAAACCTGCATCAAGAGCCAGCTTTACCGCATCCAGCGCCCGCGTAAAATTGCCGCTGCCCCGGATCGCGTCGTGCGCTTTTTCGAGGCCGTCGATGCTCACCTGGATCTCGTCTACCTTCAAGGTGTTGATCGTGTCCTTGCGCAGAAGCACACCGTTCGTGAACAGCACCTTCCTGAGAAAGAAATCAGGCAGCATTTCATTGATCTCCTGGAACCGCGAGTGCAGGAGCGGCTCGCCTCCGGTGATAAGAACGCGAAGACCCTGCATGTCCTCGAATTCCTTCAGCAGGGACTCAATCTGCCCTAAAGGCAGTTCACGGGGAGTCGCCGTGTCGATATAACAGTGCCTGCAACGGAGGTTGCAGGCATCGGTGATCTGAAGCTCCAGGTATCTCAGAGACGGACTGGGCGACTGCTTCAGAAGAGGTCGTCGTACGAACGCTGTTTCATTCGTGAGCAGGCCTTCTTCCACGCAGTAATCAGTAAAGGCGCTGTCCCGCGACGGGCATCCCTGCTCCGCAGCGCAGTCTTTCAGAAACCGGAAAGAGTCGTTGTCCAATTCGTACAACTCGTCATTGGCAATCTGGTAAATAGACGGCGTCTCAAGCCATTTGAGAACAGCGCGACGGGCAAGAAAGTAACTCATGAACGTATTATAGCACTGCCCCTCAATTTTTGTTATACTTCCCCTAACGATGAAAAAAAATCAACGGATTGTCAAACAACTTTGCTCTCCCTCCTGTTCTTACTACAAACCCGGCAAAAACGAGGAAATGTTGTGCCGTGGCGCCGTGGTTATTGATCGGCTGCTGCATGCAGGCAGACCGATTCTTCCCTTGGGGACGGGAACGGAACCCGACCTGGAGACAATTGAAAAAATCATTGGGAAGATGTGCAGTGCATGCGATTTTCATGAGCGCGATTGCGACTTTATGGAGAACCGTATGTCCAGGCCGTGCGGCGGGTTCGTAGTCCTGTCCCGTCTCATTATGTCCGGACAGGTCCAAATTGACGAAATAACCTATCGGACGGACTGTTGAGAAAGTGTTTTGAGTGGTTCGACAAGCTCACCACGAACGGATAAAAGTCAGTCGTTTCGATGTTGCCTCCGTTCGTCCTGATCCTGTCGAAGGATGAATGGAGGGTCTTTCAATAGACAGTGATCAGTGTTGAACAGTGCAACGAAAGTACCTGATCGACTCCTCCTGGAACGATGATTGGTCGGTTTGCCCGGATTCAATTTCAAACACTTACTTTTGATTGTGCAACATGATATTATATAAGAAAGTTGAGTCATTTTTCACAGGAGGGCCGCTATGGGAGGGAAAGTTCTTATTTTCGGCAAGGCGGGCTGACCGCATACCGATAAGGCCAGGTCGGTCTACGGCAGCAGTGCACAGTATTACGATGTCAAATCAGACCATGCGAAGCTCGAGGAGATGCTGAAGTTTTCGAAAGGCGCGCGGAAAGTGCCCGTGATCGTGGAAAAGGACAAGGTGACGATTGGCTACGAAGGCGGGACGTGAGGCGTGTAATGCCCGGCAGGTTGCCGGATCAAGAAAAAATAGGGAGTTCGGAGTGTGCAGCGCAGAGCGCATGCAGGAAGAAGTAATCATCTATTACGGTGGAGAAGAACGGCATTATGACGCTGGACAAATTTTTCATTGACAGACAAGACACGGTCCTCCTGATCGTGGACATTCAGGAGAAGCTTGCGGCGGTAATGAAGGAGAAGGACAAGGTTGTAAAAAATAACCAGCACCTGATCGAACTGGCGAAGATGATCCGCCTGCCGGTCATGGTTACCGAGCAGTATCCCAAGGGGCTCGGCACGACGGTGCAGGATTTGCGGGACGCGCTGCCTTTTTACCGGCCGATCGAAAAGATGACCTTCGACTGCTGCGGCCAGCCGTCGTTCCTGGAGGAGCTGAAGGAGCACAACACCAGCAACGTCGTGCTTACGGGCATGGAGACGCACATCTGCGTGCTCCAGACCTGCATCGGGCTTCTCAAAGGCGGGGTCAACGTTCATGTGGTACAGGACGCGGTGTGTTCCCGCACCAAGGCGAACTGGAAGACCGGGATCGAATTTATGCGTGAGGCGGGCGCTGTCGTGACCTGCACCGAGACCGTGCTGTTCCAGCTGCTCAAAGTGGCGGGCACGGAGGAATTCAAAACAATATCAAAGAGGATCAAGTGACGGAAGACGAAAGACGGAAGACAGCCTCCGGCTTCTGAGTGAGGTTATCCATGGCACAACAGGAAATCATCCCCGACGATGTAAAAAAGGCGATCAAGGAATCGTTTCTGGAATCACTCAAAGATGACGTCCTTCTGGAAGTCTACACCCAGAAAGGGAAAAACGACCAGTTCAACGAGGCCGCGGTGTCGCTCGTCAAGGCGATCGCCGAATTATCCGGCAAGCTGAAGGTATCGTTCCACACCGTGGGAGATGCTCAGGCAGCCAAGCGGAACGTCACCCGTTCGCCGTCAGTCCTCATCGCTCCTGATAAATACCGCATACGCTATACCGGCGCGCCCCTCGGCGAGGAGGGCCGCTCTTTCCTGATCGCCATCATGATGGCATCCAGGGGCAAAGCGCTTTTGACGGAAGACACGTTAAAGAAAATGACCAACGAGCTCCGGGAGAAGCGGGACATTCAGGTGTTCGTGAGCCCGACCTGTCCGTACTGCCCGCAGCAGGTCTTGTCCGCCTTCTCCGCGGCGATTGTGAAGCCCGACCTGGTTTCGGCCGAGGCTGTCGAGATCTACGAGAACCAGGACCTTGCGGAAAATCTCGGCTCCCTTGCCGTGCCGCAGACGTTTATGAACGGGACGTTTACCGGAGCGGGCCTCCAGCCGGAACCGATGTTTACGGAAACGCTCTTAACGCTCAAGGAGCCGCAGGTCGCGTCAACCCAGATCTCGGGCGAGCCGGTTGAGAAGGACCTGGTCATTGTCGGAGGCGGACCCGCCGGGCTCACGGCGGCAATTTACGCAGTTCGTGCGGGCCTGAACAGTGTCGTGATCGAAAAGGGCAACCTCGGCGGCCAGGTGGCGATCACGCCGGTGGTGGAAAACTATCCAGGCTTCATGCGCATCGGAGGGAAGAGTCTCGTGGACCTCATCGCGCAGCAGGCTGCCCAGTATTGCGAGATCCATGTGGGCGAGTTCGTGACGGAAGTGGAGAAGGACCGCAAGGACGGCAGGATCCAGATCAAGACAAACCATGCCATCTACTGGACGAAGGGACTGGTCATTGCCACCGGCGTCGGCAACCGGGCGCTCGAAGCAACGGGGTCCCAGAAATTCTATGGCAGGGGAGTGAGCTATTGCGCCACGTGCGATGGGTATTTTTTCAAGGACAACAAGCGAGTGGTTGTTGTCGGCGGCGGCAACACGGCGATTACTGACGCGCTTTATCTTCACAACCTCGGCGCCAACGTGACCCTTATCCACCGGCGGGACGCGCTCCGGGCGGAGTCGAGGTTGCAGGACAGCTTCAGACAGTCGGGCATCACGGCCTTGTGGAACAGCGAGGTGAAGGAGATCTCGGGCGACAAGATCGTAAAGGCGATAAAAGTCGAGGACAAGAAAACGGGGAAGGCGAGAGAGTTGCCCGTAGAGGGCGTGTTTGTCGCGATCGGCTATGTTCCGAACAATGAACTCGCAAAGCAGCTCGGCCTCGAACTGGACGATCAGGGCTACATCAAGACCGACCTGGCCACCATGCGGACGTCGCTCCCGAACGTCTACGCGGCGGGCGACATTACCGGGGCCCCGAAGCAGATCGTGGTCGCCGTATCGCACGGGTCCATCGCCGCGATGACGGCTTTCGAGGACCTGACGAGCAGGACCTGGGTCACACTTGAGAAAGCGGCAGAGGCTATGCGGGTCGCGTAAACACTGCCGCTCGCTTCTTCACAACCGTTCCTTAAAACTTCACTTTCGGCACTGCCTGCTCCGCCTGCGGAATTTCGTAGTACTGCGCTTCGCCGACTCCGGCAAGGGAAGAGATGAACCTTCCGAACACCGTTCTCCGGTAGGTGTTCAGGGCCTGTACATAGTCGTTGTACCGCATGCGCTCTACGGCGATCCGGTTTTCCGTCCCTTCCAGGCTGTCCTGCAGTTTCAGAAACGATTCATTGGCCTTGAGCTGGGGATAAGCTTCCTGCAGCATGAGGAGCCGGGAAAGGGTCCCTTCGAGCTGGTTGGATGCGTCGATCTTGCCCTTTACCGTGCTCGCCTGAAAATACTTCGTGCGCGCGTTCGCGATATCCGTAAAGACCCCTCGCTCGTGCTTGGCGTAGCCCTGGACCGTTTCCACGAGATTCGGGATGAGGTCGTAGCGCCGCTTCAACTGGTTTTCGACCTGGGCCCACTGGGACTTGACCTGCTCGTCCATGGACACAACCTGATTGTACTGGCCCACGCCCCACATGATCGATAGGACAGCGATCAACGCGATGACTCCGAGGATGATCAGCAGTGTTTTGACTCCGTTGCTCATTGTTGCCTCCTAAGATTATAAAGTGTACGGTTTTTATGTTGCGGGCTCGCGACGTGTGACCTGTGCCGGAAACTCCGAACCCTGAACTAAGAACTTTGAACGGTCACGCTCGTTACCATCCCCCTGACGCGCCGCCCCCGCCTCCGCTTCCGCCGCCCCCTCCGCCGAAGCTGCCGCCCCCGCCGAACCCTCCGTCACCTCCGGACCAGCCGCCTCTTCCGCCTCCCATTTGGGAGACTAAAAGAAGAAAAAAACATTGGCGGGGATGGGTAATGCATAGAATGAGCGCAATCACGATAAATGCGACGACCATGATGGTCTGGAAAGCTCCGAGCGGCTTGCCGTCCGAAACAGTGCGGGGTTGGGCTGTCATGCCCGGCATGCCGGTAATTTGTACGCCTTGGTCCGAGGCGATCGTATTCGCTACAGCGAGCGTTGCTGCATAGATACCGGCGCCGTAGTCGCCTTTTCTGAAGTAGGGCACGAGGTACTCCCGGCCGATCGAACCGACCAGACTGTCGGGAAGCACGCTTTCAAGACCGTAGCCGATCTCGATGCGGTACTTGCGGTCCTTTACCGCCACCACGATCAAAACGCCGTTGTCTTTGCCCTTTTGCCCCAGTTTCCAGGCTTCCTTTGTTTTGAAAGAGAATTCTTCGATACTCTGTCCGTCCAGACTCTGGACCGTGAGCACCAGCACCTGCGCTGTTGTCTTCTGCTCCAGTTCTTTCAAGTATGCGTTCAACCGGGTCTGGACCTCTTCAGGGATTACTCCGGCCAGATCGACGACGTAGTCGCGCGGCGTTGCGGGCGGTTGCGGTGTGGAGGCCGGAGAGCTGCTTACGAGGACAACAATGACGAGAGCGGCTGCCGCGAGGAGTTTCTTAAATATGGAGGTCATCGATGATCTTTCCTGTGGCTTCCAGAGCGTGGTAATAGCGCTCGAATAAAACATGCAGTTCCTGCTCTGCGGGCCGGATGAGACCAGCTTTGAGACTCAGCAGCAGATCGAAGATATCGGTTTCGAGCTTCGCCGCATGGACGAGCGTTTTCACCACATCCGTCCTCTGGATCGGCGGTTCCTTGCCGAGCAAGGTGATGATCGCCCGGAAAAGAGCCATAGAGCCGGTGATGGACCGAACGAGAACAGTTGCGAGCTGGTCCCTTTTGCCGAGGGAAGAAATATATCCCTGCCTCACGTGGATGAGCTTGGTTTTGATCTCTCGCTCGCACTGCAGCCGGAGGTTGGGCTTGACGATCTGAATGTCTTGCAGAATATCCTTCCCGTATACGGTTTTGTGGATGTGTTTGAAGTCGAGGAATTCGACAGGGAACGAGTCCAGCGAGTGTGTGATGTACCCTGGAGTCATCACGAGCGGCGCGGCGATCCGCTTTTTGCCGTATTTCTTCCCGAGCGGGGCAAGGAACGCGATAAACTGAAGGTCCATGTCGTGCAGCAGGACCAGGGAATTGATGTCCGACAGCTTCTCGTTATAGTCCTGGATGACGGCGCTGCCCACAATATGGAAAGAGTGGATGTTTGACTTATGCGCTTTGATCAGGTCTTCCACCATGGGCGACATTTTTTCTGCAACAACAGGATTCAGGCCGGAGAAATCGAAGGTATTCATAGAAAAACATTATAGCACAGTACAGCCCGCTTCACAACGCAAAGGGCGTGACGAGTGTTTGCAAGGCAAGCATCCGCGCGAAGCAAAAAAGAATTAGAGCTTTTCGGCTCCCAAAGGTGTATACTACCTCTTCGAAAAGTGCGGATATCCTGTCCTTCCGAAATGTGCTCTTTTTGAGACTGCGTGCCCGGCACGGGAAACATAAACTGATCTGAACTAAGGAGATCCCATGGTAGAAAAGTATGCTGCAGGTGAAAACATCGCGTCCTATTGTACGAAGTGCAAAATCAATCTTGATCATGCCATTGTTGCCATGACGGGAGAGGCGATCGCCAAGGTGAAATGCAAGACCTGCGGCAGCGTGCACAAATTCAGAAATCCGGCCGATCCCCCGAAAGTGCGGACGCCGAGAGTGAAAAAAGTCAAAATTGATGCGGCCGTAGCGACCTGGGAAGCCGGCATGGCGGAGGCGCGAGGAAAAGAGCACGTGTACAGTATGGGTGCTAAATACCGCATCGGCGACGTTGTCGATCACCATACCTTCGGCAAGGGGATCGTGCGGAAGCTCTATATGAACAAGTGCGACGTGCTGTTCAAGGACAAGGAACGGCTGATGGCCTCGGCCAATTAACAAGTAACGTTGCCGGTTGCCGGGCGATGGGAACGATTAGTTGCCCGGGGCGAGACAGGCAGGCACAGACCCATCATGC
>JAJXTW010000118.1 GCA_021783455.1 Nitrospirota bacterium
GGGATTGGATTTTCAAATACTTTTGCAGGTCATTCAAGAGCTTTCAGAACTTTTGAGCAACGCCCGGGTGGAGCGGGTGCTCCAGGGCCCGGAGGGAGGCCTGTATCTTCTGCTCCAGCGCGACCGGAAGAAATATACGCTGCTGCTTTCTCCCGACCGCTCTCTCCCGCGCATGCATTTAGTCAGTGAAAAACCGCGCTCCGTCGGCACGCCGCATCCTTTTATTCTGACACTGAAAAGCCTCCTTGCAGGTGTGCGCCTGAAGAGCGTCTCTCTCCTGAACGCTGATCGGATAGTCGAGATGTGCTTTGCCCGGTCCTCTGAAGAGCAGCGTCTCGTATTCGAATTGACAGGTTTGTCGGCAAATCTTTTTTTTCTCGATACGGATTTGCGGATCGTCGCCGCGTACTATCCGGTCCCGCTCACGGAGCATGCAAGGCGAACGCTGTTGCCGGGAGCGCACTATGCTCTCCCCTTGAAAAGAACCAGCCTCTCCCCGGACAAGCCTCTTCCCCTAGCCGACGAAGTCATTTCGCCGAACAAACGAGCGGAGGTTTTTTATGCGCGCCTGGCAGGGGAGCAGCATCTTTCCAGGCTCAGGTCGGAGGTCAACGCCGGTATTCGCAAAGCCGCGGCCAGGATTGAGCGAAAGCGTGCAGCCCTGGCCGCGGACCTTGCCTCCGCAGAACTCGCCGATGAGTTCAAAGAGGCAGGAGATCTGATCCTGGCCAATCTGCGGAACCTGAAGACGGGTATGGACCATGCCGAGCTTATGGGCTACGACGGCCGCATAACGTTCGTCAAACTGGACCCGAAGCGGTCTCCGTCGAAGAATGCGGAACTCAAGTTCAAGGCATATAAAAAAGCCAAAGCAGGGCAGCAGATCATTTCCTCGCGACTGCAAGATGCGGTTGAGGAAGCGTCCTATCTGAGTGCCCGGTTGGACTCAGCTGAGAAAGCGGAAGATGCTTCAGCCCTCAACGCTGTCCGTTCCGAACTGGCGGCCCGGGGGTACCTGCGGGAGAAGAGGTTGGGAACGGGAAAAGGAAAAGCTTCTCCGCCAAGGAAAGTTCCCGGGTTCAGGACCGTGGTCCTTCGCGGTTGGGAAATTCTGGTGGGGACCAGCGCAGCGGGCAACGATTACATCACGACAAAACTTGCCCGTCCTGACGATCTCTGGCTCCATGCGGAAGGCCTTCCCGGATCCCATGTTCTTGTACGGAACGCGAAGAGGGGAGAGATCCCTGCCGATGTCCTTATGAAAGCGGCGGCGCTTGCCGCCCATTACAGCAAAGGGAAAAACGCGGACAAGGTGCCGGTCACCTATACGCGCGCCCGGCACGTCAAAAAGCCAAAAGGCGCAAAGCCGGGACTGGTTACGCTTTCGGAACGCAAAACAGTGATGGTCCGGCCGGAAGATGGTTCGTCCCCGTGATATGCCTCCTTCGTAAGCAGCGAGAACGTGATTATTCCCTTTACAGAATTTATCCTTTCGAGTAAAATTTGATCATTCTTCCTTCGTGAAAAAAACATGACAAAAAAAATTATCATTTCACTCGTCATCGCTTTTACGATGTTCGCGGTTACGGTTTCCTGTTATTCCCTCGGTTTTTTCGAAAAACCCGAGTATTTCCTCTATGACCTGCAGGCCAGGTTCCTGCGTCATGACAAGGTTTTCGACAGCAAGATCAAGGTCATCCTGGTGGACGAGGCCGCTCTCAAGTCGATGGCGGATATTGCGGGCAGGTGGCCGTGGCCCCGTGCCATCTGGTCGGACCTGCTCGATTTCCTTTCGATCGGCGGCGCCCGGACCGTGCTTTTCGATCTCCTGTTCCTGGAACCGGACCGGTACAACGAGGCCAACGACAAGGCCCTGATAGAAGCGACGGCCGCGTCGCAGAATGTCTACCACGGCATGATGATCATGCGGGAAGAGCCCGATAAGGACCCAAGGAACAACGTCGGCCTGAATCGGCCCCTGCCGGCTGATTTCGTGAACCGGTTCGCTCTCAAAAACGTCACCGGCGCCCTCCCCCACAGGCCCGGCACCGAATACAACGATTTCTCGTTGCCCATAGCAGGCCTGGCCGATGCTTCGAAAGGGATGACCGTCGTCGAATTTACGCCGGACAGCGACGGAGTGTACCGGCGGACGAGGCCCCTTCGCGAATATCAGGGCAAGTATTTCCCCGTGCTCGGACTCGCCCCCTTCATTGACGGCACAAGCTCTATCACCATCGGGAGCGATTCAGTGAGGATCAACGACCGGACGATCCCGATCGACAAAAACGGGAACTGCATCATCAATATGTACGGTCTCGACAAAGTGGACACCTATTCCATGAGCGGGGTGTTCGCCTCGCTTCAGAAAATCAGAAAAGGCGAAGTGGAAAACCTCCTCGTCAACCCCGGCGTGTTCAAGGACAGCATTGTTTTCATAGGCGCGAGCGCCGTGGGGACGGCGGATCTTAAGCCGATCCCCATTGCCCCCAGCGCGCCCGGCGTCATGCTGCACGTCTTTTTGGCGAATAATTATCTGCGAAACGATTTCATGAGGCCGCCCGACAAACGGTTGACGCTTCTCTCGGTGGTGCTGGGCGTGCTCCTTACCTCCTGGGCCGTGATGTTTTCCAAACGGTTCGTTATCCAGGCCGCTTTTCCGCTGCTTTTGCTCGTACTTTACATCGGCTACGGCCTGTTCTCCTTCTAGTCGAACACGCAGGTAGAAATGATCCCGTTTCTGTTTTCGACGGTGACGACGAGCTTTTTTTCCTTCGGCTATCTTACCTTTACCGAGGCCGTCGAAAAAAGACGGGTGTCGCAATTGTTTACGCAATATGTCTCCAAAGACGTTCTCAACGAAGTGCTCCACAACTACAAGGAATACCTGAAATCGAGCGCGGGACAGAAAGTAGAATTGACCGTCCTCTTTTCCGATATCCGCAGTTTTACAACAATGTCGGAGACCACGCCGCCGGAAAAGATCGTTGAAATGCTCAATATCCATTTTTCGGTCATGGCCGACATCATTCTGAAGCATAACGGCACAATCGACAAATACATCGGCGACGCGATCATGGCCTTCTGGGGCGCTCCCGTCCCGACGAAGGACCATGCCGAACAGGCAGTGCTGGCCGGCGTGGAGATGCTGGAGGGCCTGAAAGAGGTCAATCGGACGCTGAAGGACCGCGGTTTCGCTCATGAAGTGAAGATCGGCATCGGCATCAACTCCGGTGTGGCCACAATCGGGAACATCGGTTCCGAGCAAAAGAAGAACTATACGGTTGTGGGCGATACGGTCAATCTGTCGTCCCGGCTCGAGAGCATCACCAAGGAGTACAAAACTCCTTTGATCTTTTCGGAATATACGTATAATAAGATCAAGAACACCATCGACTGCAAACTACTCGGCAACGTAAAGGTCAAGGGCAGGGAACAGCCGGTGGATATCTATACGGTGGAGTCATAATGTTGTTGCAAATATGGTTTGTGTTTTGGCGGGCTCGGCGCGGACGGGTGAGAGCAGCAGGCCGTTAAGAGTTTTTGAACGTCTGGACATTGAATTCCGAACTTTGAACTGTTTCCAGGAGGTGCGATATGAGAAAAATAGCGACGCTGTCCGTTACACTCATAAGTGTGACGCTGTTTGCCGCGGCGGTCTCTGCCCAGGGCGCATATTTTGTGCAGAGCGCAAAGGCAAGAGTGCTGTCCGCTGCGTCATTCAAGTCTTCCCCGTTGGGAGAAGTACGGAGGGGATACAAATTCGCTTCGGCAATGAAGCAAGAGAACTGGATCAAGGTGAAATACAAAGGTAAGGTTGGGTATGTTCCGTCCCTCCTGCTCGCCACCCACCCGCCTTTTGAAAAGGTGGGATTGATCAAAGCCGATGAGAGCGACATCAACCAGGGCGTCCGCCGCCGCGCATCGTCGTACACCAGCGCCGCGGCGGCCCGGGGCCTTGCGCAGGACGACCGTCGGAGACTGAGCAAAGAGGAAAAAGTTGACTATGAATCGCTTGAGAAAGTCGAGTCTTTTAAGGTGACTCCGGAAGAGCTCAGCCGGTTCATGGAGGGGGGCAAATTATGAAAGGGACCAGTTTCCTCTTCGCAGTCCTGTTGTCGCTGGGCCTGGTCTTCCCGGCGCCGCTTACCGCATCGGGGGCCGATGCGGAGTTCCGGCAGCGGATATCGTCCAACGACGATGTCGTTCAGTCGGACGTTGCCGAGGAAGTCAGGTTCGGCCGGGAAGTGGCTGCGCGGATCATCGCCCGCTACGGCCTTTACGATGACCCTCGTTTGATGAAGTATGTGAACCTGGTCGGCCAGGCGCTGGCCAGGAGCACGAACCGTCCGGAGATCGAATTCCATTTCGCCGTTCTGAACACCGACGAGATCAACGGTTATGCGGCGCCCGGCGGCTACATCTTCGTGACACGCGGCGCGATCGCCCAGATGAAGGATGAATCCGAACTTGCCGGCGTGCTCGCCCATGAACTCGGGCATGTTGTCGAAAAACACGTGGTCAAGGAACTGAATATCCGCAGCACCGATCAATCGCCTGAAGCCGGCCTTGCCATGCTTATCGGCGGCAGTACGGAAGCGAGCCGCGCGGCCTTTTCCCAGGCAGTGGACCAGGCTTTAGACATGCTGTTTAAGAACGGCTATAAACGCGAAGACGAGGCGCAGGCCGACCGGGACGCGGTCCTGTTCTGCGCACTGGCGGGCTACGATCCCAACGGGCTGGTGCGCTATTTTGAGCGGATCGCTCCGTTGAAGGGCAAGCAAACCGAAGTGATCGACAAGACCCACCCGCCATTCGATGCCAGGATCGCCTGGCTCAAGGAAACCATCAGCCAGGAGGGGATCGACACCGGGAACTACAGAAGATATAAAGAACGGTTTGTTGACAGCGCCAGGTAAGCAAAATAAACCGGCAAAAGAGGCTTTTGCAAAGAGCAGTGAATACTTGCAAGAGCCTCTGTTCATCCTCCTTATATCAAAATATCAAACGACTTCCTGAATGACGTACTATCCCTGCCTTTTTTGATCTTGCATTTTTGCATTTTTTATAATATCTTCTACGCATCATTGTGGATTTGTCTGGTCGCGTGTTTGATCGATCTGAAGCTGTGCGCCGACTCTTACGGCAGGGGGAAGAGCATGTTCAGAAAAATAACCGGTTTTGTTCTTATCGTATCCGCACTTGTATCATCAGGCGGCGCAGCCGTGGCCGACGATTTTCACTATACCAACCTCCTCGTCGGAGACCGCGCTTCGGGCATGGGCGGCGCTTATACGGCGGTGTCCGATGACGCCACCGGGCTCTACTACAACCCCGCCGGGGTCGCCTACACCACGGGCAGGAACATGTCGGCGAGCGTCAACGCCTATTACGACAATGAAAAAACATACAAGAGCGTCATCGGCGGCAACGGCTGGACGAGGCACTCCTCGTCGCTTCTCCCGAACTACTTCGGCGTGGTCCAGCCGCTCGGAAAGTTCAAGGTGGGTTTCTCTTACGCCGTGCCCGATTCCATCATGGAGGACCAGAGCCAGACGTTCCATAATCTGCCGCTCAACGACCCAAGCGGACTCAACAAAAACCCGGATGGCTCCCAGGCAACCATTACCTCCTATATCATCAATTTTAACAATGAGAGCAACGTCTATAACCTGGGCCCGTCGGTCGCCATGGAACTGAGCGATAACTTTTCGGTTGGTCTTACTCTGTACTACTATGACAAAAAAACGATCCAGATTCTGAATCAGATTATAAAAACGAGCAATGGCGGATCTCAGTTATTAAACGGCTATTTGCATTCAGAGCAGTGGGGCTTCCGGCCGATCCTCGGGTTCATGTGGTCGCCGGCGAGCAATGTCTCGGCAGGTCTTACCGTGTCAAAGGTTTTCGTCGAGGGGTCCAGCATGACTTCTCAGAATTCCATGCTTCAGAATAACATCATCTCGTCCGGTGTCCCGAGCGGCAACATAACTTCTCTTCCCGACGCGCCGCTCAGTTCCTCCTCCAGCCCGAAGTATCCAACCCAGATCGGCGTAGGCGTTGCCTGGTTTCCGACGCAGAGCCTGCTTTTCAGCGGAGACATCAACTATTATACAAAAGTTGCGGAGCAGAACCTGGAGGCGGTTACGAATTTTGCGGTTGGTACGGAATACTACCTTGACAGAAACTGGGCCCTTCGCGGCGGCCTCTACACGAATTATGCAAATTCGCCGACCGTAAAAACAGGCGGGGTAAATCAGGACGAGCATATCGATCTCTACGGCGGTACGGCGAGCATAAGCCACTTTACACGGAATACCGTGGTGACTTTAGGCGGCGGTATGACCTACGGCACGGGCAAGGCGCAGATTGTCGGAGATGCCACGGCAATTCAGACCGCGGATTCCAGGGGCTGGATGTTGTTCCTTTCCTCGTCATATTCATACTAAGTCCGTTCCTCAGCCATTCAAGCCTTCCTTGCCCCGTTCCTTGCGGCGGGACCATTGCACGGGAGATTCTCCCGTGTGCAATGGTTGGTTGTCCACATACCCTTAAAATACCCTATCGAGAGCATTTACTTCATCAGAAAAACATCGTATGATGTTCGCCTGAGTTGGACTTCTTATGCAGTTCGTCAGGGATATTTTGTTGATAGTAAAGAAGCCATAAACGCAACGGGTCTCCCCGGCTGTAACCAAAACTGAGCGACTTATAATCAAATGTATGTATCGGAAACAGTCGTTTGTACGCTGTTTTACAGCATTATTGACGTGAATAGTACCTTGACAATAAAAGTGACCAGGGTTACACTTTCCTTATTCTGAAACTTCAAGAGCAATATTGCAGGAGCGGTGAAAACAACTGGAATATCCCTGGTTTTAATGAAATTTTGTCTTAATACTTACAATCAGAAACAGGTTTACACCGATCGTTTTGTTGCAAAGTAACGTATAGATAATTGATAAAGGGGGTGACGATCTTTTATCAGGGGTTATTAATTCAATCGCATCATAACAAATAAAAAAAGGAGGGTTTTATGAAGAAGTCAACTCAAGTAGCTCTGTCGGCAGTACTTGTTTTTTCACTTGCGATTTTCATTTCAGCTTGCAGCAGCGGCGGCGGAAGCAGCAGTGGCGGTAGTTCCAGTATCACCTCGCTCAGCACAACTACGCAAGGTGCTCAGACTGCTGCGGCCGGCGTAACGTCTGCCCGTAACGTGGCAAGCTCGGGTGTCCAACTTTCGAGCTTAGTAAATTCAGGCAGTAGTCCAGCGCCGGCTTTCAGAGCATTTGCAGGGACCAACATGAAAACCACGGCAGTGGGCAAATTTGTAGCTCGCTTTAGCCCTATAATGAAAAAAGCACAGGTGATGAGGACCTCCGCTATGGGATACCCCATGGCGATTTCGTGCAGCAGCAGCGCTAGTGGCACAGCTCCGAATTATTCGAACGACAGCATTACGATTGATATGGATGCGTCCGGCAATATTATGACGCTCACCTTTACGCAGTGCGCAGATACGACAACTTATAACTTAACGGACGGCGTAATGACGATCACGGGAGCCGCGAGTTCAGGAATATATGCTATTGGCACAAACACCAGGCCCTTTATTGTGGCGGACTACACGTCGTCAAGTATGACAACAACTACCGATATGTCCCAAGTCAGCGCAACCATGTCGTCTTCAACTTCAGCGACGGGGGACAACACCATGTCTGTAACAGGTTTGTTTGAGGATTGGGACTATGTCCTTCATTCGCATGATAAGCAGACCATGACGAACCTTTCTATCAACTCTGCATCAACCACGGCAATGATTAGCAACGCAACCTATAGTGTCTCTACCTTGACCATTGATGGTTCCGAAGCGGGTACCACCTACGTATCTGATATCGATCCAACGATCAATTACACCGAGAACGCCAGTTTCTCCGGTTTTAGTGTTGCCGACAAAACACCTGCTTCAGGCACGGGCAATGACTATCTCAGCATTAACGGCATATTTAGCATTTCAACCACGCCGGCGAATAAGTGTATCGATGGCACGTTCTCAATTGTCACGAACACCGATATCGCGATCGATCCTATTACCGGCCAAACGCAGTCTGGCCAGATGACGATCAACTCGAACGTAGTCGTAATATTCCAGGCCAACGGCGCAGTATCGGTTTCGGTTAACGGCGGGACGGCACAACCCTTCACGTTACAAGAATTAGATTCAGTATGCGCATTGTAACTAAATATGGCACCAACCGGCAGGGGGGCTTTGGCCCCTTTGCCGGTTTTTTATTAATTGCATGGACTGTATTCTTTTCTTCATATATTTCCGCTGCGGAAAATA
>JAJXTW010000119.1 GCA_021783455.1 Nitrospirota bacterium
ACTGTCCGACAAGCTCGGCGGCGGGTCGCTCACGGCGCTTCCGATCATCGAGACCCAGGCGGGAGACGTGTCCGCGTACATTCCGACGAACGTGATCTCGATCACCGACGGACAGATCTTCCTTGAATCAGATCTCTTCTACTCCGGCCAGCGGCCGGCCATCAACGTGGGTATTTCCGTGTCGCGCGTGGGCGGCAGCGCCCAGATCAAGGCCATGAAGCAGGTGGCCGGTACGCTCCGTCTTGACCTGGCCCAGTACCGGGAACTCGCCGCGTTCGCCCAGTTCGGTTCTGATCTTGACAAAGCCACCCTGGCCCAGTTGAACCGCGGTCAGCGCATGTATGAGCTCCTGAAGCAGGAACAGTACAAGCCGTTGCCTGTTGAACAGCAGATCCTTGTTATCTTCGCCGGCGCCAACGGCTATGTGGACGATGTCGAAGTGAACGCGGTAAAGAAGTTTGAGACCGAGCTCCTGCGGTTCATAACGAGCAAGCACCAGGCGCTCCTTGATGATATTAAGAGCAAGAAACAGCTCGATGACGACCTCAAAGCACGCATCAAGGGCGCGATCGAGGAGTTCAAGAAGAGCTTCACGGCGTAAAACAGTTTGGGGTTCGTAGTTCGGAGTGACAAGTAACTTTAAACTCGCAACTCGAAACTTGAAGGAACTCAATGGCCAGTTTAAGAGATATAAAAAGAAAGATCACGAGCATCAAGAAGACCCAGCAGATTACCAAAGCCATGAAGATGGTGGCTGCGGCGAAGCTTCGGCGGGCTCAGGACCGCGTGATCGCGGCTCGTCCCTACTCGCGCAAGATGCTGGCGGTCATCGCAAACCTGGCGGGCCGCGTGGAGCGGGCGCAGCACCCTCTCCTGGCCAAGCGGGAACCGAAACGGGTAAAGCTTCTTGTGCTGACATCGGACCGCGGGCTCTGCGGCGCCTATAATACCAACATCCTGCGTAAGGCCGTTGAGACGGTTAAGCAGTTTCAGGCACAGGGCAAGGAAGTAAAGGTCAACGTCGTCGGCCGCAAAGGACGTGACTTCTTCCGGAAACGCTCCGGGTACACGCTCGGCAAGGTGTGGTCCGATCTCGGCATGATCGACTATGAGAAGGCGGCTGATGTGGGCAAGAACATCGTCGAGCGCTTCGCCGCCGGAGAGACCGACGAAGTCTATCTTCTGTACAACGAGTTCAAGAGCGTGATGCAGCAGAAAGTGACGCTTGAGAAACTCCTGCCCGTGGAACCGCCCACGGAGGCAGATCCGTTTATGGCTGCCGTCGATTACCTGTACGAGCCGAATCCGGAAGTTATCCTCGGCTCCATTCTGCCGAAGCACGTCGAGGTGCAGGTTTACCGTGCGATGCTCGAAAGCCAGGCCAGCGAAATGGGCGCGAAAATGACGGCCATGGACTCCGCTACGCGGAATGCGAAGGATATGATAGAACGATATACGCTGAAGTACAACAAGCAGCGTCAGGCTGCGATCACCAAGGAAATCTCCGAGATCGTGGGCGGAGCAGAAGCGCTGAAGTAATTCAATTAATAATTAAGAATTAATAATTCGTAATTGCTGTATTCTACAGGGGGTTACAATGAGCACAGGAAAAATAGTACAGGTGATGGGTGCGGTGGTGGACTGCGAGTTCCCCGTCGGCAACCTTCCCCATTTGATGAACGCGCTCAGGATCGATCAGGCAGCGGACAAAAATCTGGGAACGCCCGAGACCCATCTGACGCTTGAGGTGGCGCTCCACCTCGGAGAGAACCGGGTGCGTACCGTGGCGATGTCCTCTACTGACGGTCTCATGCGCGGCATGAAGGTTATTGATACCGGCAAGGCCATTTCAATGCCCGTGGGCAAAGAAGTGCTCGGCCGCATCATGAACGTCATCGGCGAGCCCGTGGACGAGCTCGGTGCCATCACCACGAAGGATACGCTGCCGATTCATCGCCCTGCCCCGATGCTCGAAGAACTGGACCCCACGAAGCAGCTCTTCGAAACCGGCATCAAGGTCATTGACCTCCTTGCACCCTACACGAAGGGTGGAAAGACGGGTCTCTTCGGCGGCGCCGGCGTGGGCAAAACCGTTCTTATCATGGAACTGATCAACAACGTGGCCAAGCAGCACGGCGGCTACTCCGTGTTCGCAGGCGTGGGTGAACGTACCCGTGAAGGAAACGATCTCTGGGCCGAAATGAAGGAGTCGGGAGTTATCAACAGAACCGCCCTTGTCTACGGCCAGATGAACGAGCCGCCGGGAGCCAGGCTCCGCGTTGCGCTGTCCGCCCTGACCGTTGCCGAATATTTCCGCGACACCATGGGTCAGGACGTGCTTCTGTTCGTTGACAACATATTCCGCTTTACGCAGGCGGGTTCGGAAGTGTCGGCCCTCCTTGGACGCATGCCGTCGGCCGTGGGATATCAGCCCACGCTTGGTACGGAAATGGGAGCTCTCCAGGAGCGGATCACCTCCACGAAGAAGGGGTCCATCACCTCGGTGCAGGCCATCTATGTGCCTGCCGACGATTTGACGGACCCGGCGCCGGCAACGGCGTTCGCGCACCTCGATGCAACGACCGTGCTTTCGCGCCAGATCTCGGAACTCGGCATTTATCCGGCCGTGGACCCGCTCGACTCGACCTCTCGTATCATGGATCCCCACATCGTTGGAGAAGAGCATTACTCGGTGGCGCAGCGGGTGCAGCTCGTGCTCCAGCGGTATAAAGAACTCCAGGACATCATCGCGATCCTGGGCATGGACGAACTTTCGGACGAGGACAAGCTCACCGTGTCCCGCGCCAGAAAGATCCAGCGCTTCCTGTCGCAGCCCTTCCAGGTGGCGGAAGCATTCACCGGGACACCCGGCAAATACGTGCCGCTTAAGGAGACCATCAAGGGGTTCAAGGAAGTCGTGGACGGGAAAATGGACGACATCCCCGAGCAGGCCTTCTACATGGTCGGTCCCATCGAGGAAGTGTTTGCGAAAGCGGAGCAACTGGGATATAAGCGGTAACTGGAAATGCAGCTCTTAGCTCATGGCTCTTGGGCTCTCTTTGACTATGAGCTACCTGCTACGAGCTATCAGCTATGAGTGCTGAAGATTGGAAAAAGAACATGGTTGCTGAAAAAGGAAAAATGCTTCTCGAGATCGTTGCGCCGAGCCGCCAGGTAGTTCGCTCGGAGCGCGTTGACGAAGTGATCGCGCCGGGCAGTGAAGGCGAGTTCGGCGTTCTGCCCGGCCATACGCCCTATCTGACGGCGCTTAAGGTCGGCATGCTCTCCTACCGGGAGGCCGCGGAGTGGCACCATCTTGTCGTTGACTGGGGATACGCCGAGGTAGGACCGGACCGTGTGATCATTCTCGCCGAGGGCGCCGACCGTGCTGCTGATATTGACATTGCCGAGGCCCGGCAGGCGAAGGAACGGGCCGAAAAGGCCTTGAGCGAAAAACTCGAGCACGCTGATTACGAGAAGAACCGCATCGAGTTGCTCCGTGCAATGATCAGGATCCAGGTGGCTGAGAAGCACGGTCAGAAATAATTCACGGTCGATACGATCGTGTGCACCGGAAGCGGCTCCGAATGCGGGGCCGCTTTTTTATTGTCCCGCTCTCTTTTTCGAACGCCGCGTCCGGCGGAGTTTCGTCATTCCACGGATCTTTTCCCGGAATCTATCCCGCTGTCCCGCCGTGATCATCACAACGACAATTTGTCATTGTGTACACAGAATAATTTTGATATAGTTGTAAGCGTTATCAACTGCTGCGCCGGACCGGAATCGGGAGGACATCCTTCCTGGATGGGGGATCTGCTTCACGGACACGACTATGGGACTTGCATCTGCAAAAGTCATGATTGCCGATGATGAGAAGAACATCAGGGAACTCCTTCGGGACGAACTTTCCCCGCTGGTTTCTCATGTCGTTGAAGTCCAGAACGGCAGCAAGGCGCTTGAACTGATCGAGAAGGAGGAATTTGACGTTCTTCTTCTGGATATGAATATGCCCGGCCTTGACGGCATCGATGTCCTGAAAAGCATCAAGAGCCAGGAAATCCCTACCGAGGTCATCATCCTGACCGCCCACGCAACCGTCATGACCGCAGTTGAGGCGATGAAATTGGGCGCCTACGATTACCTCATGAAGCCCTTCAAAATTATCGAGCTTGCGCCGGTCATCGAAAAGGCTTATGAGAAAAAGAAACTTCGCAACGAAAACCTGCTGCTCAAGACCCAGGTCAAACGGCAGTGGGAAACGCGGACACTGATCGCGGAAAGTCCCGCGATGCGGGAAGTGCTCGAAACGGCCGCGAAAGTCGCCGGTTCAGCCTATCCTGTCCTGATCACCGGGGAGAGCGGTACCGGCAAGGAACTGGTCGCCCGGACCATCCACGCCGCTTCCTCCAGGTCGGATGAACCGTATGTCGTCATCAATTGCGGGGCACTCCCCGAGAACATGATCGAAAGCGAGTTGTTCGGCTACGAAAAAGGCGCGTTTACGGGCGCCCATGCGCGAAAGCCCGGCCTTCTGGAGATCGCCCACCAGGGCACGCTGTTCCTTGATGAGATAGGAGATATGCCGCAACCGCTGCAGGTAAAGCTCCTGCGGGTCATCGAGACAGGGTGCTTCTACCGGCTCGGAGGTACCCGGGAGATGAAAGTGGATATGCGTGTCCTCTCTGCGACGAACAAGGATCTGAAGGCGGAGATCGAAAAAGGCACATTCCGGCAGGACCTCTACTACCGGGTCAGTGCGCTGAATATCTTCCTCCCGCCCCTCCGCGACAGACAGGAAGACATTGTGCCGCTGATCAGGCATTTTCAGAGCAATGATCCGGTGTTCAGACAAAAAACGTTCACCGATGAAGCGCTGAATGTCCTGTCGGCCTATGCATGGCCCGGCAATGTACGAGAACTTCAGCACGTTGTTCATCGAGTCCTGCTGCTGGCCAGGGGAAACGTGATCGGGCCTGGCGACCTGCCGCCCGATCTCACGATGAAAGCGGGAACGGACAGCGCCCGGCTCGACGACAGGGAACGGCAGCATATTCTCACGGTCCTGAAAAAGTCAGGAGGGGACAAGATCAAGGCAGCTGAAATCCTCGGGATCCATCCTAAGACCCTTGCACGCAAACTCTCAGGTTACGGACGCTCCTGGTAAGCGATGGGTCCCTCGTCGGGAGCGGCAAAGAATCTTTTCGTCTCACCCGGTCAGCGCTTGAGCGCCGGGACGAGGCACCGGACAATCATTCACAAGAAAATGTGCTCACACGACGCCTGCGGCCTGAGGGCAGGGCAGAACATCCTGTGATATCCTCGCTCGCCGCCAACAGCATGCAGAGGGAGGTGTCTCTATGAACCGCTTATTTTCCCTGTCCATACGCGCACAGTTGCTTCTCATCGTCTTCATTGTTGCTCTTCCTGCAGCAGGCATTATCACCTATTCAGGGATTAAACTGAGAGCAGAAGCGATCAAAGACGCGCGGAGAGACACTCAGAAACTTGCCGGCAATATTGCCGCTGAACAGCAAAATATGGTGGCCGCAGCAGAACAGCTGGTGAGCGCCCTGGCGCAACTGCCCGATGTCAAGAAGCATCATGCCGCCAAAGTGCAGCCGATTCTGAAGAACATTCTCGCATTAAATCCCTGGTATTCCAACATCTTCATTGCTGATCGGGCCGGCAAGGTCTGGGCCTCCGCTGTTCTTGCGAAACCGTTTAACGTATCGGACAGGCGATATTTTATCAATGCGCTTGCAACCGGGCGGTTCTCATCGGGTGAGTACGTCATCAGCAGGACTACGACCAAGCCCGTTTTCAATTTTGCTTATCCGATATACGACGGCCGCGGCGAGACTATCGGGATCATCAGCGTGGGTTTCGTCCTCGACCAGTTTAGCAATCTGATCGATTACGCCGAGCTGCCCCCCGGCACCAGCTATCTTCTGCTAGATCATAAGGGAGTTGTGCTGAGCAGACCTATCAACCCAAAAGAACTGGTCGGAAAGCAATACACCGAGGAACCGTTCAAGCGCATGCAGGAGGGGCCGGACGAAGATACCTTTGTTACGAGAGCCCTTGACGGCATTCAACGCTTCATAACCTATCGTAAACTGCGTCTTCCCGGCGAGCAGTCCCCCTATATGTATATTCGGGCGGGGATTCCGGTTGACGTCGTCTTGTCGAAAGCCGATCGGGAGCTCCTCTCTAATCTGCTCCTCCTCACTTCTTTTTTTCTGGCGGCGTTTTTTCTTGCCTCCCTGATCGGCAAACGCTCAATCGCCGACCGTATCACTTTATTGGAAAAAGCCTCTCAACGCCTTGCGAGCGGCGATCTGCAGGTAAGGGTTTCCGACCTCGTTGCAGGGGGGGAACTGGGGAGTCTGGGCCGCACGTTTGACTCGATGGTCCTGCAACTTGCCGTGCGCGAACAGGACCTGCAGGACAAAAACCGTAAACTGGGACAGGAGGTGGAGAGCCGCATCCGGTCCGAGGAGGCAATGCGCCTGAGCGAAGAGCGTTTTGAAATGATCTTTGATTCGGTCAACGACGCTATTTTATTGCAGGACCCGGAAACCGGCGACATCGTGGATGGGAACCGGAAAATGATCGATATGTTCGGGTACACGCGGGAGGAGGCCCGCAGGATCACGATGGGAGACCTCAGCTCCGGAGAGCCTCTGTACACGCAGCAGGATGAGCTCGCATGGATCAAGCGGGCCTCTTCCGGCAAGCCGCAACTCTTTGAATGGCATTGCAGGCATAGATCGGGATATTTGTTCTGGTGCGAGGTCAACATGCGGATCGCCTCAATCGGCGGTTCGGAACGCGTGCTCGTTGTGGTCCGGGACATCACGCGGAGAAAGCTGGTGGAAGAGAAGCTTCATGAAATCGAACGGCGCTACCGGATGCTGTACGAAACTGCGGGAGATGCAATTTTTCTGGTGCACGGCGAAAACTTCATCGACTGCAATAACAAGACCCTGGAGATGTTCGGATGCGCTTGGGAACATATTCTCAGGCAGCCGTTGTCCCGGTTTTCTCCCCCTGTTCAGTCGGACGGCCGGGATTCAAAAGAAAAAACTCTTGAGAAGATCGCGGAGGCCCTCGCTGGCGAGCCGCAATCCTTTGAGTGGAAATTCATCACATACGACGGGACGCCGTTTGATGCGGAAGTAAATCTGAACAAGATTGAACTTCCTACGAGAACCTATTTGCAAGCCATAGTTCGGGATATCACCGAACGCAAGCGGTCCGAAGAGGCGCTCAAGGCGCTCGTGAACGTGGTCAACCGGTCGCAGAAAGAATGGCAGGACACATTCGACAGTATCACGGACATGATCTACATCCACGACAAGAATTTCACGATCCTCAAGGCGAACAAGGCCTATGCCGCATACCTGGATTTTCAACCCAAAGAGGTTTTTCAGAAGAAATGCCACGCTCTTTTCCCGCATGGGGCGTCATCACCGATGCTGGGTTGCTCCCCGCAACGTACCGGGGATGTTGCCAAGCCTTTCCTTGAAGAGATCGTTGATGCGAAAACCCAACGAATATTCAACGTGTCCACGTTCCCTTATTCTTCTCCCCAAGGCGATATCATCGGGTCGATCCACATCGCGAGAGACATAACCGACCGGAAAGAAAATGAGCTGCAATTGATCATGAAAGAACGTCTCGCCTCGCTGGGCCAGATGGCATCAGGGATCGCCCATGAGATCAACAACCCGCTGGAGTCGGTCATGATCTCCGCCGAAGCGTTGCTTATGCGGGTGGACAGGGGCCAGTATGATCAGGCGATCTTCAAAAAGTATCTTCAGATCGTCGACGACGAGGTCCTCCGCTGCCGTGAAATTACGGGCAACATGCTTTCCTTTGCCCGAAGAACATCAGTCGACCGGAGTTCGGTTGATGTGCATCCGGTGATCGACAGCGCACTCAAGCTCATCGGCTATCAGGGGAGGCTCAAGCAGGTGGTGGTCGAAAGAGTGTATCAGGGCCGGCCGCTCATCCGCGGCAACGAGGGAGAATTCAGACAGGTCATCGTGGCCCTTGTCGTTAATGCCCTCGATGCGATGGAAAATAAAGGTACGCTCACGATCGAAACGGGGATCCAGGCGGACAACGCATACATCAAGATCAGCGATACCGGTCCGGGGATTTCCCGCGAAAACCTCACAAAGATATTCTCGCCGTTTTTTACGACGAAAGCCGCAACAGGCGGCACCGGCCTGGGGCTTCCCATTGCGCAGAAGATCATTGCCAGCCACCAAGGCTCCATTCAAGTTGTGTCGGAGCAGGGCCACGGCGCAACTTTTAC
>JAJXTW010000120.1 GCA_021783455.1 Nitrospirota bacterium
CACGAGGACGGCATAGGAATCCGCATCTCCGCCCAGGCATTTCCGGATAATGGCCTCTTCATCTGATGACTGCTCATTGTTTCTCATTGTTGTACCTATAAGACGAACGGCCGGGAAAAAGGTTACAGGTTACTTTGAGTTTATGGTTCATAAACGAACAGGGAATTGAAGCCCCCCAACCCGTCATCCACGGACGGACCTGCGGGGTCCAGGACCCATTCTTTGCCGTTAATGACAAAACGGTACTCGTAATGCCCGGGAGGAAGCGGCAAGACGACGGTCCAGACGCCGTTGCTGTCCGGGCCGATGAGCCGGTCCTGTTCCGGGTCCCAGTGATTGAAGTTCCCGACGATCGAAACGCCTGTCGCCTTGGGCGCGGAATAGGAAAAACGGACGCCGTCAGGCGCCACGACAGGCGCAAGCGACTTCGGCGCACAGGCGGCAAGTATGAGCACGAGGAAAAGCCCTGTTGCGCATTTAGAAAAGGACATGCACTTATTATAGTACAAACCATCCATGATTGGGAAGACCGAGAAGCAGGGGCGCTCCCTTATCTTTACAACAGCCTTTTTTGATGCTATCGTACAATAAGGACGTTTCTGTTGCATGACGATAACATGACTTTGCGTAAAGGACAAAAGAATGCCTGCTTTCGCCTATCAACAAAACGTTGAAGAAATCTTCGCTGCTCTCGCGTCCTCTGCCTCCGGCCTCAGTGCTGCCGAAGCCCAATCACGCCTCGCTCAGTACGGCCCGAACGAGCTTGTCGAGAAAGCCCGGAAAACTCCCTTCATGATGTTCCTGGGCCAGTTCAGCGACTTCATGATCCTGGTTCTGATCGCCGCGGCGATCGTCTCCGGCGTCATCGGCGAACCCTCCGACACCATCGCCATCATCGTCATCCTCCTCCTGAACTCCGTTCTCGGGTTCATCCAGGAATACCGGGCCGAGAAGGCCATGGCAGCGCTCAAGAAGATGGCCGCAGCGAGCGCGCTGGTCCTCCGTGACGGAAAACACGTCACGATCCCCGCAGAGGAGCTCGTGCCCGGGGACATCGTCCTGCTTGAGGCGGGCAACATGGTCCCCGCGGACCTGCGCATCATCGAGGTTGCGCGCCTGAAAGCGGAAGAGGCCGCGCTTACCGGCGAGTCCCTCGCAATCGAGAAGCACACGAACGCTTTGCCCGTTGAATCGCTCCCCCTGGGCGACCGGAGGAACATGCTCTACAAAGGGACCTTCGTCACTTACGGCCGCGGCACGGGCGTGGTGACGGCAACGGGCATGGACACGGAACTCGGCAGGATTGCGACGCTGCTCCAGGAACAGGGCGAGGCAAAGACGCCCTTGCAAAAGCGGCTCGCCCATTTCGGCAAACGGATCTCCCTGGCGGTCCTCCTCATCTGCGCCATCGTGTTTGCCGGCGGGCTGCTGCGCGGCGAGCCCGCGGTGAACATCTTCCTCGTTGCCGTAAGCCTCGCTGTTGCCGCCATTCCCGAAGCCCTGCCCGCCGTCGTCACCATCTCCCTCGCCCTGGGTGCGCGCAGGATGGTGAAACAGAACGCCCTGGTCCGAAAGCTGCCCGCTGTCGAAACGCTCGGGTCCGTAACGTATATCTGCTCGGATAAGACGGGCACGCTCACCCTGAACCGGATGACCGTGGAGGAGATGTGGGTGGACGGGCTGACGGAGAAGCGACGCGGGGACAAGGGGACGCGGGGACAAGGCGAAACAACTGCCGCATTTGCTGAGGATGCTCGTGCTCCGCGTCGCCCCGTCTCCCCGTCTCCCCGTCCGCTCTTCTTCATTGCTCTCGCCCTCTCCAACGACGCCCGCACGGATGCATCGGGCAATGTCATCGGCGATCCGACGGAAGCAGCGCTCCTGGTGATCGCCCGGGACAGCGGCTTCGAAAAAAGAACGCTCGAAACCGCCTATCCCCGCGTTGCGGAGCTGCCATTTGACTCCGACCGCAAGCTGATGACGACGTTTCATGAAATTACTACCGATGTCCTGGTATCGCTTTCTCCCCCCGTCCCCGCGTCCCCGCGTCTCCCCGTCGTCCCTGCCCGTCCCCGATTCGTTTCTTTCACAAAGGGCGCCGTCGAGGTGCTGCTCGACCGGTCAACTGCTGTTCTGACGAAAGACGGCATCAAGCCCCTGGACCGGGACGAGGTAACAAAGGAGAGCGAACGCATCGCCGCTGACGGGCTCCGGGTCATGGCGGTCGGCATGCGGACCTGGGACACTCTCCCCCTTGACCGCTCGTCGGAGAACGTCGAGACCGGGCTCATCCTGCTCGGCCTCACGGGTATGATGGACCCCCCGCGGGAAGAGGCGAAGCAGGCCGTCGCGGAATGCAGGAGCGCGGGCATCACGCCGGTGATGATCACCGGCGATCATCCGCTGACCGCACGCACGATCGCACGGCGCGTCGGCGTTCTGGAGACGGACGATTCGAAAGCCGTCATCACCGGCGCAGAACTCGATGCCCTGTCGCTCGCTGAGTTCGAAAAGCGCGTCGAATCCATCCGGGTCTATGCGCGCGTTGCGCCCGAGCAGAAGCTTAAAATCGTCCAGGCGCTCCAGGACCGGGGGCACTTCGTGGCCATGACCGGCGACGGCGTGAACGACGCGCCGGCATTGAAGCGCGCGGACATCGGCATTGCCATGGGCGTGACGGGAACCGATGTTGCCAAAGAGGCATCGTCCATGATCCTGCTCGACGACAACTTCGCGACGATCGTGAAGGCCGTGAAGGAAGGCCGCAAGATCTACGACAATGTCCGCAAGTTCATCCGGTATTTGCTGACCACCAATTCCGGCGAGATCTGGACCCTCTTTCTCGCGCCGTTCCTGGGCCTGCCCATCCCGCTCCAGCCGATCCATATCCTCTGGATCAACCTCGTGACCGACGGCCTGCCGGCATTGGCGCTGTCCCTGGAGCCGGCAGAACAGGACGTGATGAGCCGTCCGCCGCGCCATCCCCAGGAGGGTTTGTTCGCGCAGGGCCTCGGCATCCATGCGGTCTGGGTGGGTCTGCTCATGGGCGGCGTGGTCCTCGGGCTCCAGGCGTGGGCCATCCACATCGGTGACGCCCACTGGCAGACCATGGTGTTTACGGTCCTGTGCCTTCTCCAGCTGGGCCACGTGATGGCAATTCGTTCCGAAAAGGAGTCCTTGTTTCAGCAGGGGATCCTTTCGAACAAGGCCCTGCTTTTGACCGTCGTCGCCACAATCGTTCTCCAGCTTATGACCGTTTACGTCCCTGCGCTCAACCCCGTGTTCAAGACCCAGCCGCTTGCCGCGAAGGAGCTCCTCATCGTGCTCGTCCTCTCGTCCGTTGTATTCCTCGCCGTAGAGCTTGAAAAGCTCATTAAACGCCGCCAAAAAGTATAAGATCCGTTATACGAGGCGGGTGGGCTGTTGCCCTCCCGCCTTTTTTATTTTCGTAGCACGAAACTCCTTCCGATAGCCTGTTTCTCATTGCTCCGGAAATTTCTGTAAGTTTCATCGTATATTCCCTGAATCGATGCTCACTTTTATGTAAATTTTTTTATTCAGAAAGCTGCTTGACAAAAAAGATGGAAAATATCATAATCTTGCATAATATTACAATAACAGGTCCTGATTTATGCCTTTCGCATTTTCCTCGACAACGCCAGGTGTGTGGCGCGGCCTGGCAACGCACGGCGCTCTTTGCAGCAGGATATAATCCTTTTTTAGAAAAGGGAGGTGATATCCCGGACTACTAGCCTCGCAAGTTCCATTTCCATCGGGTTTACATCTGTTATCACAACAACTGTTGATCGAAAACGTCCCTAGAGCACGACCAAACAGAAAGGAGAACATGATGTCAAACGAACGCGGAACAACTTCGTCCCTGGGTTGGAAAGAGCTTTACTTGAAAGAGGATTGGTGGGCAATTTATCTTGGTATCGGAATCGTGATCGTTTCACTTATTGCGTTCTTAAATGGCAGCTCCGTCATCAAAGCCCTGGCCATTAATCCGGGCGGCCTGAAGTGGTCGTCGCTCGGTCAGCTCATGGACCATTTCAGCGCCAATATTCGCTGGTACGCCCTGCAACTCTTTTCGTGGCTGGTCATTTTTGGCGTTTCCACGAGGATCTTGGGCATCAAGACATCTCAGTTCCTTCCTTCCTTTATCATACTCTATGTCCTGTCCATCATCATGTTTGCCATCGGCGGATGGGTGGATGCGCCGAAATATAATCTGGAGCCGCCGCTGGTCGCGCTCATCGTCGGGCTCGTGATCGCAAACGTCGTCCCCCTTCCCAAGTGGATGGATGCGGGGTTCCGGGTGGAGTACTACATTAAAACAGGGATCGTGCTGCTTGGGGCGACGTTTCCCATCGCATTGGTCGTTTCAGCGGGACCGGTCGCCCTGCTCCAGGCCACGATAATCTCCCTGACCACCTGCCTCACCATCTATTTTGTCGCCACGAAGGTGTTCGGTCTCGACAAGCGGCTTGCCTCCGTCATCGGCGTGGGAGGCGCGGTCTGCGGCGTTTCCGCGTCAATGGCCATCGCAAGCTCGGTCAAGGCCAAAAAAGAAGACCTCTATACGTCAGTAACGCTGGTGGTGGTCTGGGCCCTGGTCATGATCTTCTTCATTCCCTTCGCGTCAAAGGCCCTTAACCTGAGTCCGGGCGACGCGGGTGCGTGGGTGGGGACCTCGGAGTTTGCCGACGCGGCGGGGTTCGCCGCTGCGAGCGCCTATGGCCGCATGGCCGGAAATGAGAACGCCGCCATCCAGGCTTTCACGCTCATGAAGGTCATCGGCAGGGACATGTGGATCGGCATCTGGTCGTTCGTCTTCGCGCTTATCGCCTGCCTGAAATGGGAAAAGGAGGAATGCGGCGTAAAGCCCAGCCCCATGGAAATCTGGTGGAGGTTCCCGAAATTCGTCATCGGCTTCTTCGTGGCTTCGTTTTTCATGACCACGATAACCGCCGGCTACTCCGCCGCGGACTTCAACACGCTTGTAAAACCGGGTCTGCTCATGCCGATCGTTTCCCTCAGGACCTGGGCGTTTATTTTTTGCTTCCTCAGCATAGGGCTTACGACCCGGTTTAAGGACCTGAAGGCCGCCGGCTGGAAACCCTTCGGCGCGTTCACCATCGGGGTGGCAATCAATGTGGTGCTCGGGTTCGTCCTGTCGGTTTTTGTATTCGGCGGCTACTGGTCGAATCTCGGCAAATAGCGTTCACAGCGGAAGTCCGACGTGCGTCAGGAGGCGACCATGCATGGCAGATGCATCAGCTGCAGATTCTTTGCAAATGATCCCGCGCTGATCGAGGCGACCTTTCCCGGGTTGAATGTGCTCAGTTCAGCCTATGGATCCGTACGGTCCGACGCGGGAATATGCAGCAGACACGAATTTTTTCTTTCTTCCTGGCAACGATGCAGGGATTTTGAGAGCGGCGATAATGAGGGAAAAGATGCGCTCCTCCCTGTGGAGAAAAAACTCATCGGGTACAGCATCGGTTTTGGCGCGGTCCTGCTCGGCATTCTGGTCTGGATAAGCTACACTTTTTTTCCGACAGGACACTGACCGGCCAGGTTCGACGAGTCGCAGTGCAGCGGGCACGCAGGCGTTTTTTCCGTGCACCCGTGCATTGATTTGTGGTATGGTAGCGACGGCAGGGTTGTATTCCTGCCGTCTTTTTTTATGGGAGGGCCTTAGGTGGATTTGTCTTCGCTCGGAACCGTGCATCTCGATGTGTCCTTCTTTTCCGCTCTGTTCAGCATCGTTCTCATCGATCTGCTCTTGGCAGGCGACAATGCCGTGGTCATTGCCATGGCAGTGCGCGGCCTGCCGAAAGCGCAGCGGCGGAAGGGGATCCTCTACGGCTCCGCCGCTGCCGTCCTGCTCCGCGTCGTGCTCACGTTCTTCGTGGCGCAGATTCTCACCCTGAGCTATGTCAAGCTTGCAGGCGGCATCGTCATCCTCTGGATCGCGGTCAAGCTCTTCGTCGAAGACGAGGAAGCGGTCGAAGCGCACCGGGAAGCGGAAACGCTCTGGCATGCGGTCCGCCTCATCGTCATCGCCGACATCACCATGGCCCTGGACAACATGCTTGCCGTGGGCGCCGCTTCGCACGGCAACCTTTTCCTCCTGATCTTCGGCCTGGGCCTTTCCATCCCCTTTATCGTCTTCACGAGCAGCCTGCTCTCGATGCTCATGGACAAGTTCCCGGCAATCATCTACATCGGCGCAGCGCTTTTGGGCAAGATCGGCGCGGAGATGATCCTGACCGATCCCGTGTCCGTCAGGTTCATCGCGCCTTCAAGGCCGGTCATGTACGCGGTTGAGATCGTCGCTGCCCTTGCCGTGATCGCCATCGGAAGATACCGGGTCAGGAAGGATCTTTCCGGAGAACGCGCGTAAACGGCCTGTCCGTCCGGGCTGACAGGAGTATTCGCAGTCGCACTATTTTCCTTGTGGGGGAAGCCTTGAAAAAGATCCTCTTCTTCTGCTCCATTTTTTTGTTCGCCGCATCCGCGGCATCCGCCAAATTCGATCCCTTCTTCACCTGGACCACGCTCGAAACGCCGCACTTCGACATCCATTATCACCAGGGCGAAGAAGAGATCGCAAAGCGGGCCGCGGTGATCGCCGAGGACGTGCATAGCCGGCTCGTGCCCCGCATCAAGTGGGACCCCAAGGGGAGGACCGACATTGTTCTCGTGGACGCCATGGACGACACGAACGGCCTGACCACGCCGGTGCCCTACAACCATATCGTTCTTTTCATCACGCAGCCCCTGGGCGAACCCGGCTTCGGCACGACGGTCTACGACGAGTGGATGCGGACGCTCATCACCCACGAATACACCCACATCCTGCACCTCGACATGGTCACGGGAATTCCCGCGATCATCCAGGACGTCTTCGGCAGGATCTATTTTCCCAACCAGTTCGAGCCCATCTGGATGATCGAGGGCCTTGCCGTCTACGAAGAAACCGAGGAAACCTCAGGCGGCCGCGGCCGTTCCCCTGGTTCGGAAATGATCCTCCGCATGGCCGTGCTCGAAAACCGCTTCCCGCGCATGAGCCAGACCACGGCATTCCCCGATTCCTGGCCCGCGGGCCAGGTGCCGTATTTGTTCGGGGAGGGCTTTACGCAGTACATCGTGGAGAAATTCGGCAGGGAAAAACTGGCTGATGTCTACGTCGCGTACAGCGGTCGCGGCGTGCCGTTCCTCGTGGATTCAACGGGAGAGCGGGTTTTAGGCGCGGATTATGCCGATCTGTGGGACGAGTGGCTGAGCAGTCTTAAAACCAGGTACGGACTGGTGCGCGACGACGTGACCCGGCGCGGTATGACGGCCTCGTCGGCCTTGACCTCGCGGGGCTACCTCAACGTCTCGCCGGCTTTTTCTCCTGACAACAGGCGCATCGCCTACACAGTCCAGAACGCAGACGAGTTCCCTGGCATCTATATTATGAATGCGGACGGGAGCGGAGACCACAAGGTCGTTGACAACACCACGTCCTCGACTTCGTCGGGACAGAGCATTGCCTGGAGTCCGGACAATAGCGGCATCTACTATACGAAAGACGAGATTGTCAGAAACACGGACGTTTATAATGATATCTACTTTTACGACCTGGCATCGAAGCAGGAGATTCGCATCACCAAGGGTCTTCGCGCCCGGGATCCCTATCCGTCGCCGGACGGAAAGAAGCTTTTGTTCGTGACGAATGCACTCGGCAAGAACCGGCTCGCCGTACTGGACCTCGCCGCGATCAGGGGGAGGGAAGCGCGGGAACAGGACATTGTCTATCTGACGGAAGACAGCGAGCTCCAGTACGAGACCCCGCGGTACAGCCCTGACGGATCATCGATCGTTGTGGGCGTGTGGCAGCCCGGAGGGTACAAGGACATCTGGGTCCTCGACAGCTCGGGAAACAAGATCCTGGAACTCATGCATGACCGCGCCATTGACGGAAACGCGGTCTGGAGCGCTGACAACAGGATCATCTACTTTTCTTCGGACCGCACGGGCATCTTCGACCTCTACGCCTACGACCTGGACAAGAAAACGATTTTTCAGGTAACGAACGTCCTGGGCGGCGCCTTCACGCCTGCACCCTCGCCGGATAACAGCAGGATCGTGTTCGCGTCCTACAGCGCGAAAGGATATGATCTTCAAACGATGCCCGTTGATCCCGCGTCCTGGAAGCAGGCGGAGCCCTTCAAGGATCCCTACCCAATCATGACGTACAACGAACCGCAGGTGGAAACAAAAACAAAGCCCTACAATCCCCTGCCGACGCTC
>JAJXTW010000121.1 GCA_021783455.1 Nitrospirota bacterium
TTCCGATCTGTTCTCCGCCTCGCCCTTGTCCTTTCCTTTGATGGACAGCCCCGCGACACGGTAGAAGTTGTAATCGTGATATTTCCCCGGTCCGCTGATGAGCAGGTTTTCCTTTTCGTAGACCAGGTTCTGCCGTTTGTACTCGCTCATCTCGTAATCGGTCGTGAGCTGGATTGCGTAGGTCGGGCAGGCCTCTTCGCAATATCCGCAGAAGATGCAGCGCGAGAAGTTGATCCGGAAGAATTCCGGGTATCGCCTGCCGTGCTCGTCCTGCGCTGCCTGGAGGGAGATGCAGTCAACGGGGCAGGCCGCTGCGCAAAGATAGCAAGCCACGCAGCGCTCCTCTCCATCGGGATCGCGCGAGAGGATGATGCGCCCGCGCCACCGGGGAGGGATGTAGGGCTTCTCCTCAGGGGACAGGATCGTCGCCCGTTTGCGGAACATGGTCATGAAGACCGTCCAGATTGTTTTCAGAATGCTGAGCATATATGTAAGCACCTGCCACGGAGGCACTGAGTCACGGAGGATACGGACTTCTCTGCCCAGGTTTGCAAGACTCCTCCGTGCCTCCGTGTCTCTGCGGCTATCTCCTTATTAAAATCACCGCTCCCGTCACCACCAGATTCAATAGCGACAAGGGCAGCATCACTTTCCATCCGAATGACATCAGCTGGTCATACCGCGGACGGGGAAGGGACGCCCGAAGCAGAATGAAGAAACAGATGAACGCAAACGTCTTGATCAGGAACCAGGCCAGCGGCGGCAGCACGGGGCCCAGCCATCCGCCGAAGAACAAGGCAACGGTCAAGGCTGAGATGAGCGTGATGCCGAGATATTCTCCGACGAAAAACATGCCGAACTTCATGCCCGAGTACTCCGAGTGGTACCCGGCCACAAGTTCGCTCTCCGCCTCGGGAAGATCGAAAGGCAGGCGATGGGTCTCTGCAATGCCGGCGATGAAGAAGACCACGAATCCGACGAACTGCGGTATCACGAACCATACGCGACGCTGCGCCTCGACGATCTCCCGCAAATTAAAGGAGCCGGTAAGCATGACCACGCCCATGAGCGACAGGCCCATGAACACCTCGTAGGAAAGCATCTGCGCCGACGCCCGGAGACCGCCCAGGAGCGAATACTTGCTGGCCGAGGCCCAGCCCGCAAGGGCGACGCTGTATACGCCGAGGGACGACATGGCGAGGAAAAACAGAAGCCCGATGTTGAGGTCCACGATCTCCACGCCCGGAGCAAAAGGAATTACGGTGTACGACATCAGAACAACAGCAACGATCACCGCGGGCGCGATGATGAATACGGCCTTGTCCGCAAAGGGAGGGATCCAGTCTTCCTTGGTGAACACCTTGATCATGTCCGCCAGCACCTGGAGGAGGCCGAAGGGCCCGACGCGGTTCGGCCCGTACCGGTCCTGCCACAGGCCCAGAAGCCTGCGCTCAAGCCAGATCAACAGCCCGCCGATGGTCAGCACGACGAAGAGTATGGCGAAGACAATTATGAGTTGTATGATGTCAGGCGACATGCAATCACACCTTGCTCAGTTTAGCATAAATTGTTCCGAAAACCGGAAACAGCGAAAGACCCGCATACAAACCAGCAGTGCCGACGGGTAGTTCCGGCTTGATTTTAGCGCCAAACCGGTACTTTTTCCCGGCGAGAGCTATTTCCATCATTTCACCGTCCGACACGTTGAGCCGCTCAGCGTCCCCGCTGTTCAGTGCGATAAAAGGTTTCTGCGCACGCCCGACGATGGCCTGCGAGAGCATGCTTAATTCTTCAGATCCGAAAATGTGATGGATCGGCACGATGAGCCATTCGCCGTCTTTTGGCGTAAAGCCGGATGGTACGTTCAGGCGCCATGAAGCAGCTTCCTTGCCGGATGCTTCGATTAATCTTTTTCCCGGGTCGCCGCCTGTAAGCGGACCCCCGACCTCCTGCTGGAACTTGTTCAGGGCCTGGACCGAATTCCATCCCGGCGACCAGTAGCGGGAGATGAGCGGCGCCGGAGGCGGGCTTTCATAGCCTTCCATGGAGAAAGACAAGGGAGAATCGGGATCAGCGGGTGGTTTGGGTTCGTGCAAGTTGACGTTTGCAAGCATGGACGTCCTGCCGCTGTAGCGATGCGGCTGGCGCGGTATTTTCTGGCCGGATATGGTAAAATCCGCTGACGGCGCAATGTCCTGCACGGGCTTCAAAACCGGCAGTGCTGTTGTCATGCTCTTCGTGATCTCATCGAAATTGTCCCACGCTGCCGCAGGAGCCCGGCCCAAAGTTTTGATTATAGCGCCTATCCATTTCCAGCTTTCCTGTATATCGTGGTTCGGATCAAGTACCTGATAGAACCGCTGCGAACGGCCTTCATTGCTGACCACTGTCCCGTCCGATTCGGCAAAAGTCCCTGCAGGAAAGACGATTTCCGCCTTTGAAGACGTGGGGTTCACCGCGTGATCGAGGACGATGATGTGTTTCGCGTTGTGCAGGAAGTCATCCACCGCAGTTTCATCAGCCCTGCGATAGAGATCGTTTTCAAGGACGATAACCGTATCGGCCTTTCCGCTTTGAATTGCGTTAACTGCGCCCTCAAGCTGTTTTCCCTTCATCAGCGCCAGGCCCATGCTGTTGCATTCGGGCACAGCGAAACAAAGCTGGGCAGGTTTTCCGCTTTCACAAAGCGACCATGCTGCGTTTGCAGCGGCCTCGATGATGGTCTCGCTGCCGAGGCTTGTTCCGGCTATGATGAGCGGACGCCTGGCATTCTTGAGTGTATGGGCGATTTCTTGCGCCAGCTTGCGAGTCTCATCGCGAAGGTTCGGCACACCAGGCGACTTCGGATTCAGTTCCTGTGCAACGGCGAACCCGAGCCTGGCGATATCATCAGGGGCTGCATGGTACGTTCTCGTTGCGATGTCGTCGAGCTTTGTGCCTGCTGCTGATGCAATAGAGAGCGGTCCGGCCGCGTTCTGAGCGGCATTGCGGACAGCGTTATCGTCCCATGCCGGGATGCGCATTTTCTCCGTCAGTTCTTTGGGCCTGTTCCGCACGGACTGGCGTAAGGCCAGATCGAGCAAGGGGGCCGTGTTCGTGAGGTCTTCGCCCAGGACCAGGACTGCATCCGCCGTTTCGACGTCGTGGAGAGAAGGCGTGCGTGCAGGCCCTTTCTGAAGAATATCGATGATGAGCGAAGTCAGCTTGTGTTCCTGTGCGGACATGCCGGAATAGAAATTTTCCGGGCCGACGAACGCACGGAGGGCAAAGTTTGCTTCGAGCGAAGCGCGGGGCGAACCGATGCCGATGATTCCCTTGCTGTCCGCGATGATAGTGCTGATGTGTTTCAGGGCCGATTCTTTTTCAATCGGCTTCTGTTCCTTTTGTCCGGTTTCGCACCAGAGCGGTTTCCTGATCCTTCGGCCGCTGTTTACGAATTCATATCCGAACCGTCCGCGGTCGCAGAGGAAATAGCCGTTCACCTCATGGTTGTAGCGGTTCAGTATTCTCCGGAGGCTTCCGTACCGCTCGCCGGGAATGGTGTTGCAGCCCAGGCCGCAGTGAACGCAGATCGACGGGGCGGTCTGCAAATCCCACTTGCGGGTGTAGTGCTGCTTCAGCGTCTTGTCCGTGAACACGCCGGTGGGGCAGACCTCAATCAGGTTTCCGCTGAATTCGCTTTCGAGCGTACCGTCCTCATGCCTGCCGAAATAAACAGAGTCGTGGGATGCGAAGACGTCGAAATCCCTGCCGCCAGCGTAGTTCCGGTAGAACCTGACGCAGCGGTAGCAGGCGATACAGCGGTTCATCTCATGATTGATGAACGGGCCGAGGTCCTGGTTCCGGTGCGTGCGCTTCTTGAAGCGCGTCCTGCGGTAGTTATGGCCGGTCATGACCGTCATGTCCTGGAGGTGGCACTCGCCGCCCTCGTCGCAGACCGGGCAGTCATGGGGATGGTTGAGCATGAGCCATTCGACGACGCTTGAACGGAAAGCCTTTGCCTCGGCGTCGTTGATCGAGATGCGCAAACCCTCGGCTACCGGCGTCATGCAGGACATCACGATCCTGCCGCGCGTGTCCTTGTCGTCTTTGAACTGCTTTACCGCGCACTGACGGCAGGCGCCCACGGAATGCATGGCCGGGTGCCAGCAGAAGTAAGGAAGATCGAAGCCCAGGGACAGGCAGGCCTGCAGGAGGTTCTGGCCTTCCTTGACTTGATGGGGCTTATTGTCGATGAAGATCGTGATCATATTATGCTAGTATCAGCCACTGAGACACGGAGGCTCAGAGTGGCAACCGAAAATGGCAAAGAATGAATTTAGAATTCGTTAAATTCATTATGAGTGAATCTTTTGCCCTGTTTTCCTCTGCGTCCTCAGCAGTAAATTGCTTTTGTGCTTTGCTCCGTGTCTCAGTGCCTCTGTGGCTGAAGCTCATTTCCACGGGCACTTCTTATCCCGAAGATGCCTCTCAAAATCTTCCCGAAAATACTTTATCGCGCTCTGGAGCGGCTCGACCGCTCCGGGGGCCAGCGCGCAGAACGTGTTCCCGGGGCCGAGCAATTTGCAATGCTGTTCGAGAAGCTCGATGTCTCCCGGCTGGCCGGTCCCTTCTTCAATTGAGCGAAGGATCTTTTCGAGCCACGGCAAACCGTCTCTACAGGGCGTGCACCAGCCGCAGGATTCTCGTGCAAAGAACTTTACCAAATTATGCACGAACCCGATTGGGCAGGTCTTGTCATCGAGCACGATCATGGTCCCGGTGCCGAGGCGGCTGCCTGCTTTTGCAACGGAATCATAGTCCATTTTTACATCAAGATGATTGGAGGTGAGGAAATCGGTCGATGCACCGCCCGGTATTACACCGCGAAATGCATATCCATCCTGCATGCCGCCTGCGTGCTCTTCAATGAGTTCGCGTACGGTCACGCCCATGGGAAGCTCCCATATGGCAGGTTTTTTTACCCGACCGGACACGCCGTACAGCTTTGTGCCTCCGTCATTGCTTCTGCTTAAGTCCTTGAACCAGTCAGGGCCATTGTTGATGATATGGGGGATGTTCGCGACAGTCTCTGCATTATTCACGATCGTAGGTTTTCCGAAAAGACCGCTTACCTGGGGAAAGGGAGGCTTGGCGCGCGGTGTTGCACGCTTTCCTTCCAGGGCATTCAGGAGCGCAGTTTCCTCGCCGCAGATGTAGCGGCCTGCGCTGCTGTGGATGCGGAGGTCGAGGCTGTATTTCGTGCCGAGGATGTTCTTCCCGAGATAGTTGTTCGCATAGGCTTCTTTGATCGCCTGCTCCAGGCGCTTGATCGCGAGCTTATAAGCCCACCTGACGAAAATAAAAGCCTGCTCCGCTTCAATCGCATAGGCGCTTACGATCACTCCTTCGATGAGCTGATGGGGATCGCCTTCGAGCAGCAGGCGGTCCTTGAAGGTACCGGGTTCCATTTCATCCGCATTCACGACAAAGTACTTCGGACGCCGCGCATCAGGACCCATCGGCACAAAGCTCCATTTCATGCCTGTGGAGAAGCCCGCGCCGCCGCGGCCGCGCAGGTTCGACGCTTTCACGATGTTCTGCACGTCCTGGGGCGGCATGGCAAGGGCCTTGCGCACGGATTGGTAGCCGCCCGTTTTCTCATACTCTTTGAGCGAAAGCGGTTCCGCGTTGGAACGGATATTTTTTGTGAGTGGTTGCTCCATATTTATGAGTCCTGGACACTGAGGGGCACTGATTTTCTATGATAAAACCTGAAAAGAGCCTTTCTGTAATCAGTGTTAATCATAAACAATCAGTGTTCCTCAGGGTCAAATTATTTGTATTGCTCCAGTATCTCTTCCATCATCTCCGCTGTTACCGGTCCGTACAAGTCTTCATCCACCATCATTGCCGGCGCGCGATCGCATGCGCCGAGGCAGGAGATGGGAAGCAGGGTAAATCGTTTATCCTCTGTCGTTTCGCCGAAGGCAATGCCCAGCCTGCTTTTGATGACATCCAAAAGCGGGTTATATCCCATGACGTAACAGCTGATGCTGTCGCACACGAGGATCACGTGCCGCCCAACGGGCCGCCGGAAGATAAAGCTGTAGAAGGTGGCCACGGCATCCAACTCGTCTGCCGTCATGTCGAGCATCGAAGCCACGTCTTTCAAGGCTTCGTCCGACACCCAGCCCCGGTGGCGCTGCACGATATTCAGCGCATCCACGGATGCGGAGGCTTTCGTCGCAACGCGGGAAAGCTCGGTATCGATTTCTTGTTTTTCCAAATCGGTCAGCATAGTTCTTTACAGCCTCTCCCCTTGGGGAGAGGGAGTTACCTGTCCAAATCCGCCAGAATAAAATCAATGCTCCCGATGATCGCCAGCAGATCGGCGATCATCAATCCCTTGCTTATTTTCGGCACCATCTGGAGATGGGGGAACGAAGGGGTCCGGATGCGCGTCCGGTACGACACTGTGCTTCCATCGCTCACCAGATAGTACCCGTTGTTCCCCTTGGTCGCTTCGATTCCCATGAACGCTTCGCCCGCAGGAATAACCGGCCCCCAGCTGACGCTCAGAAAATGATTGATCAATGTCTCGATATCGTGCATGGTGCGTTCTTTCCTCGGCGGCGTAGCGAGGGGATGGTCGGATTTGTAGGGGCCGGAGGGCATGTTGTTGACGCACTGCTCGATAATGCGAAGGCTCTGGCGGATCTCTTCCACGCGCACCACGCCGCGATCGTATGAGTCGCCGTGGATTGCAGTGGGGATGTCGAACTCGAAATTCTCATACCCCGAGTAGGGCCGTTTCTTGCGGAAATCCCATTCAAATCCGCAGGCCCTGAGGCCCGGCCCGGTCACCCCCCAGTCGATGGCTTCATCAAGGGTGTATTTGCCGACGCCGACGGTGCGGGCTTTGAAGATGCTGTTTTGCATTACGATGGCATCGTATTCCTTGAGCCGGGGAGGAAGGTACTTTAGAAAATTTCTGACGAGGCCGTCCCATCCCCTGGGCAGGTCCTGGGCCACGCCGCCGATCCGAAACCATTCCGGGTGCATGCGTCCGCCGCAAACTGCTTCGATGATGTCGAACACGCGTTCGCGGTCCGTGAACATGTAGAATACGGGAGAAAGAGAGCCCACGTCCTGGGCAAAGGTGCCGTACCAGACGAGATGGCTTGCGATGCGGAAGAGCTCGGCCAGCATTACGCGGATCGTCTTTGCCCGCTCCGGCACCTCGATGCCGGCAAGCTTCTCGACAGCGAGGACATAGGCGAGGTTGTTCATGACCCCGCCAAGGTAGTCCACGCGGTCGGTGTAGGGAATGTACGTGTGCCAGGACTGGCGTTCGCCCATCTTCTCCGCGCCGCGGTGATGATAGCCGATATCGAGCACGGCGTTCCTGATCGTTTCGCCGTCGAGCTGGAGGATGAAGCGGATCAGGCCGTGCGTGCCCGGGTGCTGCGGCCCGAGGTTCAGGAACATGAAGTCCGTATCCTCGGATTCGCTCTGCATGCCCCAGTCTTCCGGCTTGAACTGGAGGGCCAGTTGCTCGGCTTCTTCTTTCTCATCAGGCAGACGGAAGGGGCCCATCTCCGTTGCGCGTGCAGGATGGTCTTTCCGGAGCGGATGGCCTTTCCAGGTCGGGGGCATCAATATCCTTTTGAGATGGGGGTGGTTGTCGAAGGTGACGCCGAACATGTCCCAGGCTTCGCGCTCATACCAGTCCGCTGACTGCCAGAGCGTGGTGATCGTGGGGAGTGACGGCGCATTGCCCGTCAGCGGCACCTTCACCCTGATGTCTTCATTCCGGTCAAAAGAAAGAAGGTGGTATACGACCGTGAAGTCGCTTTTTGGCTGATCCGGGCGATGGTTGCGAACGCGTTCGTCGATGGCGGTAAGATCGTAGAGCATCTTGTACGGCCTGTCGACACCGCTCTTCAGATGATGGAGCACGGCGCCGATCCTGTCAGGGGATACCCAGAGCGTGGGGATATTGTCACGGGTGGGCTGCACAGCGAGAATCCCGTCGCTGAAGGTTCTTTTCAATTCGTCGATGATGGGGTCATTTTCAAGCATAGAAAAAATGTCAAATGTCAACGCTCAAAGTCCAAATCAAACGTCGAAATTTGGAATTTCAAAAGGTCCGGGTCTGAAGTTTGGTGTTTGATTTGAAATTTGGATTTTGAACTTACGCATATTAAACTTCATCCGGCGATCTGAGGATGGTGGCCTTGCTGCGCTCCTCCCGCTTCAGGTCAGA
>JAJXTW010000122.1 GCA_021783455.1 Nitrospirota bacterium
TTACTTTCAGGAATGCTTGCTTCAATTGCCAGCTCAAATTTATTGCCTGAACGATTCCAAACCAAATCTTCAAAATTACTCGTTCGTTCATGAATGGCGGCATCAAGTCCATAAGATACCAGCGTACCTAAAAACGCAACAACGTCAAGAAACGTTGTCTTTCCACTCGCATTCGGCCCTACCAGAACATGAAACGGCCCCAAAGGCTGGCTGACATATCGCAAACACCTATAATTAAGCGCTTCAATGAGCGTAATCATGCTTACGCCGCCTCCTTATTATCCCTACCCATTCGATAATTGATATCGTTGTTTATTATAAAGCCCAATTCATCATCTGTAAAGCCGTAATACTTCGCCAGAACGCGGTCGATATTGTCAATGATGCTTTGCTGTTCCGGCTCTATTTACGCTCTGCCCTTCACTGTGTCATTCGATTCCCTTATTCTTCAACTCCAATAGATTATTTTCAGTACTTCCGCGAAGTATAGGTAAGCACACTGTTGATGTCAATAAAAAAGGCGGGAAGAGTGGCCTCCCGCCTTTAGTCAAACCATCATCATATTAACAGTTTATGCAAATTTCACTGCCTTCACGGCCTTCAAGCCCACGCTGCCGCGCGTCATCACGCCATACTCCTTGAGATCGATCACCTTCTCCTTGCCCTTGTCATCGATCACCTTCACCTGCTCGCCCTTGCGCACGGCACGGAAGAGCGCCACCTCGCCGTTCTTCACGTTCACCAGCTTCACGCCTTTGCCTGCGCCGGTCAGGACCGGGACGTCCTTTGCCGCGACCACGACCGCCTTGCCTTCGGAGGTGAGGAACAGGATATTCGGCAGATCGAGGATGTCCACGCCCAGGATGCTGTCTCCCTCCTTGACGCCGGCAAACTTCTTCCCTGCCCGGGTCGTTGCTGCGTTGAACGGTGAAAGGTCGAAAGCAAAGCCGATGCCGTGAGCGGAAACCGTGAGCGCCGTCACCTCTCGGGGCGCGAGCGCAAGCTCCGGCTGTTTGTCCGTTCCTTCCCCGGCGGGAGTTCCGGTGAACACCGTGGTCAGGTTCATGGCCGTGACCGGCCGCTCGCCGTCTCCGAATTTGAAGAGGTGCTGGACCGGCTCGCCGAAGCCGGAGCCGGACGGCAGGTCATGGGCTTTCACGACATAGACCTTGCCCGCGGACGAGAACAAGGCGATGTTGTCCCGGGTGTTCGCGGGAAGGAGCGCCAGGAGTTCGTCCCCTTCCTTGAACCGGAGGTTCTCGCCCACGGTCTTGACGCGCCTGATCCAGCCCATCTTCGTCATGATCACGGTCACGTCCTCGTGGGCAATGAAATCCTCCTGCGAGAACTCGACATCATCGGCTGCCTTCATCACGGACTTGCGCTTGTCGCCGTAGTTTTCCTTGATCTCCAGAAGCTCGGTCTTGATCAGGCCCCAGATCTTCTTCTGGGAGGCGAGAATGGCCTCGATGTCCTTTTTAAGTTTTGTCTTCTCCGCTTTTTCTTTCAGGATGCGGTCGATCTCGAGTCCGGCCAGCTTGTAGAGCTGGATTTCGAGGATCGCCCGGACCTGTTCATCGTCGAGCCTGAAATGTTTTTTGAGCTTCTCCGCGGCGTCCTCCCGCGATTTTGACTTGCGGATGAGCTTGATGGCCGTATCAAGGTCGTCATAGAGCACCTCGAAGGCCTTCAGAATATGGAGCCGCGCGTTCAGTATGCGCAGATCGAAGTTGAGCCGTTTCGTGACGACCTCGTGCCGGAAGTCGAGGAAATACCGCATCACGTCCTTGAGCGGCAAGCGCTCGGGCTCCATGTTCGGCTTCAGGGCCGTGAAGTTCATAGGGAAGCTGGACTCGAGGTCCGTGTGCTTGAAGAGGTAGGCGGTCACGAGCTCCGGGTTCGCCTCGGCCTTGAGCTCGATCACGACCCGCACGATGTCCGTTGATTCGTCGCGCACCGTCCCCACCTGGGGCAGTTTCTTGTCGTCCATGAGACCGATCATCTTCTCAAGCAGCTTTGCCTTGTTTACCAGGTAGGGAATGGAATGGAAAACGATGGCCTGCCTGCCGCGCGGAAGGTCTTCGACGGTATACTCGCCTCGGGTGCGGATGGCGCCGCTCCCGGACTGGTAGATCTCCTTCAGCTCTTTCTTGGAATTCAGGATCTGGCCGGAGGTCGGAAAATCAGGCCCCTTGATATGCTTCAGCAGGTCTTTGATATCGATGTCGGGATTGTCGATCATGGCCCCGAGCCCGTCGATCACCTCGCCCAGGTTATGCGGCGGGAAGGAGCAGCTCATGCCCACGGCGATCCCCGACGTGCCGTTCACCAAAAGCTGGGGAAAGCGCGCCGGCAGGACGACCGGTTCCTTGAGAGAGTTGTCGTAGTTTGGCCGGTAGCCCACGGTTTCCTTGTCGATCTCGACCAGGAGCTCTTCGGCGATCTTCGAGAGCCGCGCCTCGGTGTACCGCATGGCGGCTGCCGGGTCTCCGTCGAGACTGCCGAAATTGCCCGAGCCCTCGACGAGCGGATAGCGGAGCGAGAAAGGCTGCGCCATCCGGACCATGGCGTCGTACGCGGCCTGGTCGCCGTGGGGATGGAACTTGCCGAGTACCTCGCCGACCACGGCCGCGCTCTTTCTGAATTTCGCCGTAGGCCCCAGGCCCATCTCCCACATTGCAAAGAGGATCCTGCGGTGCACGGGCTTGAGCCCGTCCCGCACGTCGGGCAGGGACCGGGAGACAATGGTGGAGAGCGCATAGGTGAGGAAGCGGTTCTCGACCTCGGAATGGAGCGCGGTAGTCAGGATTGAGTCTTCTTGTGTCGGCATCAGGTGCCCCCTTCATTATGTAAAAATGCTGCCCGCCCGGAAAAAAAGAAACTCCCCGGCGCGCCTTGGCGGCCTTCCGGGCGATCGTGCTGCGGCTTGTTCTTTCTGGGGTCGCATTGTACCACAAAAAAAGAGCTATTTTCAAAGTAAGATTAAAAAAAGTAGGGTATAATTGGACACATGGTCAGCCCTCTCTACAATCAGGCGGAGGCATTCAGCCGGGAGACGTTTCAGTGCGGAAACTGCGACAAGGATTTTTCCGCCACGGTCATCACCTGGGTGGACGTGTCCAAGACCCCGCAGGCCAGGCAGGCGTTGCTGCAATGGCAGTTCAACGTGATCCAGTGCGCGCACTGCGGATGCCGGCATTTTTCCGAAACGCCCTTTTTCTATGAAGACTTTGAACAAGGGCTTTTGCTCGCGGTGTTCCCGCGCATCCCGGAGAAACGGGGAGAGGTCGAAAAATCAATCAGGGAAAAGTATGGTTACTATCCGGTGCTGGAATTCTTTTACGACATGACCCAGATCTGGATGCTGCTCTATTTGCAGGAGCACTACAAGGGAAACGCAAATCTTCGCTCGTTGTCGAGGCTCGGCACGGGGGAGGAGCGTATCCGCAAAATGCTCGGTTTCCTGAAAGAAGATCCGCTCATGATCGACATCCGGGAAGCACTGACCGAATCGTTCCTTGATGAAGCTGCGAATGAACGGCTTCTGGAGCTTCTGGGACTGGCGATCTACACCCTCGAGGAAATGCTTCCCTGGCCCAGGGACCGGCGGTGTGTTTGCGGAACGGACCTGGCCGAGGGACTCACCTGCTGCAACAACCGGATCAGCTTAGGCGGGCATGAACGTCTTCTGTCCAAGCACTACGTCATCTATTGCCCCATCTGCGGCGAGGCCCTGTCCGGCGCGTCCTGCGAGCAGTGCGGCCGGGTCTATACCTGGAAGCTCGGCATTGTTCCGACCGGCAAGCCCGATGAAAAATTCGGAACACACGGCCCTTCATCATCTCAGCACGATACTACCCATATCGACGAACGCGTCCCTTGACGCAGCTGGCTTCCAGCCCGTTGATATCTGCCGGTCCCCTCTTTCCCCGGCAATGACACCATTCTGTATAACCTGCCTGTTGATTTATTAAGGGTCTCAAAATAGACCGAACATAAGTAATGCTATGGCTTTGCAGACCACCCATCCCCACCCCGACCCTCCCATTGAAAGGGGAAAAATTTGGGGGGATGGGTGGCTTTCAAAAGTCCATATTATTTTGTGACCATTAATAACAGGAGAAAACGTTGCTCATTCCATTACGCAACCGCGATGCCGGTCCGGAGCGCTACCCCCGGAGGTGGCAGTCGACGTAGTGGCCTTTTCCGAGGTCCGTTGTTTTCGGCACGATCTTATCGCAGGGATCAAAACGATAGATGCAGCGGGTGTGGAAACGGCAGCCGGGCGGAATATGGGTGGGGCTCGGGATGTCTCCCTTGAGCAGGATATGCTTTTTCTTTGCCGTCGGGTCCGCCACCGGGATGTCGGCAAGCAAAGCCTCGGTGTAGGGGTGTGAGGGATTGCGGTAGATTTCCTCGGCGGGCGCGACTTCCATGATCTTCCCGAGATACATCACGACTACCTGGTCGGAAAAGTGGCGCACAATATTCAGATCGTGGGCGATGAACAAAAAGGAGAGCTTCAGCTCATCCCGCAGATCTTCGAGCAGGTTGATGATCTGGGCCTGGACCGACACATCGAGCGCCGACACCGGTTCGTCGGCCACGATGAACGACGGTCCGCTGGCGAGCGCCCGTGCAATGCCGACGCGCTGCCGCTGGCCCCCGGAAAATTCGTGCGGGTACCGCAGAAGCGCATCAACGGGAAGTCCTACCTTTTCGAGCAATGCCGCTCCCCGCTCTTCCAGTTCATGGCTTTGTGCCAGCCCGTGGATCACCAGCGGCTCGGTGATGATCTCCTGGATCCGCATGCGCGGATTGAGCGATGCGAAGGGGTCCTGGAAAATGATCTGCATGTCCTTCCGGAGGGCCCTGAGCTCCTGCTTCCCGAGCGAGTTGAGGTTCTTCCCCTTGAAGAACACGCTGCCGGACGTCGGTTCAAGAAGTCGCAGCGCCAGCCTTCCCAGGGTGGACTTTCCGCATCCGCTTTCGCCCACGAGCCCCACGGCCTCGCCGCGGGCAACTGAGAGCGTAACGCCGTCCACAGCCGTGGCAAAGAGATTCTTGCCGAACCCGGCTTTCACGGGAAAGGTTTTCTTTACGTTGTCGATGAAGAGAAGTTCGTCGGTCATATTGATTTCGGATTGCGGATTGCGGATTGCGAATTAGCAGCTGAAAAACCAATCCCGTCCGCGAGACGTGGGCTGTTGCTTTCATTCCGCATTCCGTTTATGCCCGCGCTTACGAGTGCATACCACGAGTGCAGGGTGCAATCCGCATTCCGCAATTGGTTCACCTCGCCTCCCAGCACCGTACGAAATGGCCGCGCTTCACTTCCACGAGGTCCGGCTCCAGTTCGCATCTTTCCGTTTTGATATCGCACCGCGGGGAGAAGGTGCAGCCCTTCGGCAGATCGTCCAGTCTCGGCACGGTCCCGGCGATCGTGCGCAGTCTTGTGCGTCCTTCCTCTCCCGGCTTGGGGATCGAGGCCATGAGCCCGCGCGTGTAAGGATGCTGGGGGTTCGCGAAGAGCTCCCTGGTCTCGGCCTGCTCCACGATCCTGCCCGCGTACATGACCGCCACCTCGTGGGCCCGCTCCGCGATCAACCCCAGGTCGTGCGTGACCAGGATCATGGCCATGCCCATCTCTTTCTGGATCGTAGCCAGGAGTTGCAGGATGTGCGCCTGGATCGTTACATCCAGCGCAGTCGTGGGTTCGTCGGCAAGGATGAGAGAGGGCTTGCACGCGATGGCCATGGCGATCATCACGCGCTGGCGCATGCCTCCGGAAAGCTGGTGCGGGTACTCGTTTACGCGCTTCTCAGGCGACGGGATGCCGACGGACTGCAGGAGCTCGACTGCGGCATCCAACGCCTTTTTGCTGCTGATCTTCCGGTGGGCGGTCAGGACTTCCGCAATCTGGTTTCCGACCGTGAAGACCGGGTTGAGCGCCGTCATCGGCTCCTGGAAGACCATGGAGATGCGGGCGCCGCGGATAGCCCGCATTTCCGCCGCCGAAAGGGCGAGCAGGTCCCTGCCTTCAAAGAGTATTTTTCCTGTTACGATTTTCCCGGGGTAGGGAACGAGATTGAGAATGGACAGAGCGGTCACGGTCTTGCCGCACCCCGACTCGCCCACGAGCCCGAGCACGCGGCCTTTCTGAAGCCGAAGGCTCAGGTTATCTACTGCCTTGATCACGCCCGTGCGCGTGAAAAATTGCGTGGAAAGACCCTGTATGTCGAGAAGGTCCAACGAAGGGGCTCCGCTCAGGAATTCTGGGGTTTTACAAAGTTCAAGTACGTCCGAACTGCGGAATTGCCGGGATCGAACACGAGCGCTTCCCGCCACTCCTCCTCGGCAAGGCCGTAGAAGCCCTGGGAGTAGTAGGTAATGCCGAGGTGCAGCCGCGCGGGAATATACTTGGGATTGAATATTTTGGCATGGCTGAATTCCTTGATGGCTTCATCATACAGGCCTTTGTCGCGATAGGCGATCCCGAGATGGGTGATAATGTCGGCAAAGTTGGGAGAGAGGCGGAGGGCTTTCTGGTATTCGTCGATCGATTCGTCCAGAAGCCGGAGGTCGTAGTACATGTTTCCAAGCCGCAGATGTTCGTCCGCGAGCTTGCCTTTTATGAAGGGATCGATGCCGGAGGTCGAGGTCACGGTCTTCCCGGCCTGGTCGGTAAAGTGGGCCGCCCGTTCAAAAACCTCGCGCGACTTTTCGTATTTGCCGAGATCGCTGTACGTGATCGCCAGGTTGAGCGATGCCTCGGTATATCCCGGGTTCACGGCAAGGGCCCTTTCGAAGGCGTGCACCGCGAGTTCGAGCCGGTTGGTCTGGTTGAATATGATGCCCATCTTGTTTTGAATATCGGCGAAACCGGGGTGGGTATCAAGCAATTCCTGAAAAAAGCCTTCTGCTTTATCATACTCGCCCTTGTCGAATGCTTCCGTGCCCTGTTTATAGAGATCATCGAGTTTTGACATGTTTACCCCGTCACCCTGAGATCGCGGCTATTCTGTGCAAGTTGAAAAAATTTAGCACACCTTGCCCTACTATGTCAATGAGAAACCAAGTAAAGCAGGGGCGCATCAAAATCGTTTTTTTTCGTTCCATCTTGTCCGATGTAGGTCATTTCTCGAAAAACAACTTCAACAGTCGCCTCATTCTCTCCAAAACTTCTCCTGCCTCCTGCCCCCATGGCTCCCGACTCCTGACTTCTGTCTTCTGTCTCACACCTGACTGTGGTTTCCTGGCAACCAAACAACATAGATGAAGTCTTTTTTACCACAACAGATATGCACACTTATATTTAAGTTGTTGATTATGCATCACTTATTGCAGTACAAATTATGGCATACCTATTGCTATTAAATTGGCAAGAAAGGGAGCATACGATGATCAGATTCCAGCGGACACTGAAAAAACAAATACACTGCAAAGGCATTGGTCTTCATACGGGTCTCCCCGTACAGATGACGCTCAAGCCGGCGCCTGCCGGCACCGGAGTCGTGTTCGTCCGGACCGATCTGGGTGGCGCCGAGATCAGCGCCAGTGCGGCCAATACCGCGGCAACCAGCTTCGCCACCACGCTCTGCCGTAATAACGCGTCGGTTAAGACCGTTGAACACCTGCTTGCGGCGCTCTCGGGGCTCAATATCGACAATGTGACCATCGAGCTCGACGGAGAGGAAGTTCCGATCATGGACGGCAGCGCCCGCCCCTTTGTGCGGCTTATCGCCGACGCCGGTATTCAGCCCCTGGAAGCGCTTCAGCCCGTACTGAAAGTCATCAAGCCCATATTCGTGCGCGAAGGCAACAAGCAGCTGGCTATCTGGCCTGCCGAAGCAACGAGTATTTCCTACTTTATCGACTTCAACCACCCCCTGCTCAAAGAGCAGAGCCTGCAATACCAGCCTTCGGAAGAGGCGTTCCTGCGCGAAGTGTCCGATGCCCGCACCTTCGGATTCATGAGCGACGTAAAAGCGCTCCAGGCCAATGGTCTGGCAAAGGGCGCATCATTGGACAACGCCGTTGCCCTCGGAGAAGACTCGGTATTGAACAAAGACGGCCTGCGGTACAGAGATGAATTCGTTCGGCACAAGATCCTGGACCTCATCGGCGATCTGTCGCTTTTGGGCATGCCGGTCATCGGCCACATTGTGGCGCACAAGTCCGGTCACGGTTTGAACGCCCAGATGGTAGGCAAACTCCTTAGCAATCACCAGC
>JAJXTW010000123.1 GCA_021783455.1 Nitrospirota bacterium
TGACGAGTGCCCGTCGCGAGTACAGGGCGCGTGAGACGACTTTTAATCCTGCCCTTACAGATGCGGCAGTTTTTGCTCTTTCACGAGCACTTCCTGAAAAAGATCTCCCTGTTCTTTCGCCCTCTTCACGGCATCCGACTGTATGACGTGCAGCCTTTCCGGACCACCAAGCGCCGCAAAATGCTCCAGTTCCTTCCATTCCAGGGGAAACGAAACAAATGGTTTTTCCCGGGCACGGAGGGAATAAACGCAGATCATCGTTTTCTTCGCGTCGTTCTGAGACCAGTTGATAAAGACCTTCTCTTTCCGCTCCTGCTTGGCCATCTTCGCGGTCACCAAATTGGGATAATGTTTTTGCATGATTTCCGCCACAATCTTTGAAAATGTTTTGGTATCTTCAAAAGTCGTCTCTCTCCGGTTCAAGGGCACAAAGACATGAAGCCCTTTATTGCCCGACGTTTTTACATAGGTTGCAAGTCCCATGTGGGAGAGCAGGTCCCGAAGTATCAGCGCCGCCCGGCTGCAAGCGAGAATATCCGCTCCCTCGCCGGGATCGAGGTCGAAGACCATGGAATCGGGCGTCTCGGGGGAAACCGCCCTGGCCAGCGGTACATGAAGTTCAAGAGACGCCAGATTCCCCACCCATATCAGCGTTTCCAGGTCGTTTGCCACGCAGAAGGTCATCGGTTCATCGTCATGATGGAGGATCTCCGCAGTCTTCACCCAGTCCGGACGGTGCCCGGGACAACGTTTTTCGAAAAAAAAATCCTTTTCCACTCCTTCAGGATAACGCTTCAAGGTCAATGCCCGGTCTCTTAAATGGGGCAGGATAAAAGGAGCAATCCCCCGGTAGTATTCCAGGATATCGGCCTTGGTAAAACCATAGGAAGGATAGAGGTCCTTTTCAAGGTTTGATAACGGGAGTCTCCGACCCGCGATTTCGACGAATGTCCGGCTCACCGACTCTCCCTCACTTTCCGCATGCTCTCTTCCAGCGCTGCAACCAGATCAGCCGGACCTTCTCCTCCTTCTTCTTCCTCGATCGCTGGGGCCTCTACGAGAGTCTTTTCTTTTACCTTCGCTGCCAGGAGGTCCGTAAGTTTCTTCCTGCGGCCGTCGGCATATTTCCCTGGATTGAAGTCTTCAACCATGTGCTCAATGCTTTTTTTTATCCGGTTTTCCTCTTCGGCTTCGGTCTTTCCTTTCTTCGGCGATATATCGTCATCAGGAAGTATTTCGGCATGATAATGAAGCGTGGTCAATGCCAACGCTCCCTCCCTGCTGAAGACCGCTACAAGATACTCCCGTTCAGCCAGTACGAATTTTGCGAGACCGGCTTTGTTCGTCCGGCGCATCACTTCGACCAGCAGTTGATACGCTTTTTCACCCCCTTTAGCAGGTACGAGATAATAAGGGTGATCATAATAGACCGGGTCCACTTTCTTCAGATCGATAAACTCGACTATTTCGATCGTGCGGCTCCGCTCTGGAGACACTGATTCCAGTTCCTCGTCCGTCATCAGAATGTATTTGTCGGGCAGAATTTCATATCCCTTGATGATCTCATCGGGGAGGGCCGTCGTTCCCTCTGCCGGACAAAACATTCTTCGCGAGAGACGGGAATAATCCTTGCTGTGGAGCAGGTGGAAAGATAAACCACGCGGCTCGACGGCCTTGACCAGCCTCACCGGAATTGCCACGAGACTGAAGCTGATCGTTCCGCTCCATATTCCCTGTGCAGCCATGTTGTTCCTCCGCCACAAAAAATCACGCGGTTTTCTTCAGGCTCGCTTCAAGCACCTGAAGCAGATCATCCGATTCCGTGGGTTTCAAGCGCTTTGGAGACAAGACCGCAATCTTCTCTCCCCGGGCTTTTTTCTCGATCATCTCCAGCAGCCTTTTCTGATGTTCATTTTCAAACTTTTGCGGCTCAAAAGGAGCGGTCAGTTTGTCGATCAACTCGCTCCCGATTTTCAATTCTTTTTCCGACAACGCCAGATCCTGCAGCCCAAGGGATGCCACCGGGATCACTTCGTCGGCATACCGCAGGGCATTCAGACGCAGAATCTTCCCGCTTGCCTGCAAGGCTCCGAGAAAGGACCGTTTTCTCATGGTCCAGGTGCAGATGCCTTCCACATCCAATTCCGTCAAGGCATTGACGAGCGCCCCATACCCTTTCCCCTGAGTACCCGTTATATCCGGCTCCAGGTAATAGACACGATCGACAAGGAGGGGGTCGATTTGGGAGGTTTCGACGAATTCATGGACCTCGATCATCCGGTTGTTTTCCGGAACGGCTTGTTCGAGTTCTTCCGGGTTAATGATGATATACTTCCCCTCCTCAACCTCAAATCCTTTCGACTGTTCTTCAGCAGGCACAGGGCTTTTTTCGTAGGCGCAGACCATTTGCTGACGCAATCTCACCTGGTCGCGCCTATGAAGGAGGTGGAACTGTATTCGCTCCTCCCTGACCGCGGAATGCAGCTTCACGGGCACGTCCGTGTCTCCAAAATGGATATACCCCTTCCACATCGTCGCTCCTGCCATTGAAAATCCTCCGAAATCATTTTTTGACAAGCCTAGCCTCTAAAATAAATATTGCACAAAACGTCAGGCTGTCAAGTTTTATGGGGAAGCACGGGTTGGAAATCGGACAGAACAGCTGCGATATGATACGAAGGTTGTAGAGGAGTAGCAGTGAAACAGTACCTGAGGCTGTTGCCCAGGCAGGTGGCGAGTCATGATGCACCAACATATAGCCGGTGATTTTACTACCCTTCTCCGACCCGGCGAAAGTTGCTAAATTCCAAGGAACGTAACCGCATCCTGAACAGTCCGTCTGGAGCTTCGAAACTGGTTCTGTGGATGGCCCGGATCTGCATAGCCCAGCGCGATCCCGATGATGATAGAAAGGTCATCGGGGATCTTCAGTTCCTGCCGGACCAGGTCGGGATGAGCGGCCAGGGTGACTGCTGTTGCTGAATCGACGCCGTAGTTTTGAGCGGCCAGCATAATGCTTTGAGCCAAGAGTCCGAGGTCGAACACGGACCACGGCGTCAGGGTCCGATCCATGCAAAGATACGCGACAGCGGGCGCATAAAAGAAATGATAATTCATTTCCGACAGATCCTTTAACGTTGTCTTGTCCAGGCAGACCCGCTCCAGCGTCGTCGTGCGTTCGGCACGGAGCGACTCCATCCGCCCCTGGAGAGCAAGGGGCCATTGCTTCGGTGCAGCAAGGTCGGGGCTTCGCTGCACGCAGTTTTTGAGGTTCTGCACGTAGGCCTCGCGCAACTTGTTCAGAACCCCGCCTCCGGCGACGTAGATTTCCCATGGCTGCGTATTGGCCCACGACGGCGCCTTGAGCGCTGCCTCCAGGATATTTTCGAGCGTCTTCCGGTCAACGGGGTCCGGCTTAAAAGCGCGGACGGTAAACCGCCGTTTCAAAGCGTCAATGACTTCCATGCGAAGGTCCTCCCTTGTTCCCACCATTGTGAGCACTGCCTTTTGTGGATATTGAACAAGAACCCCATTCAAGCAGCCTCATGCGCGATTTGCATCAAGGACTCTATATTCTCCCATATTTTCGTCTGAGAGACATACCAGTCGGCGTCAATAACGGTAATGGAGAGTTCCGACGTTTCATCGTTCCATGTTCCCTGCAACAGTACGCCGTGATGCCGCGTGTCAACGATCCACGGGTTGTTTCCGGTCGCCAAAGCTCCGTGGTCTCTCAAAGCTTTGAGTATGGCGTCTACCCTGGATTTGTTGATATTATTGAAGGTACGCATGCCGTAATTCCGCATGATGAAACTCCTGTGTACCTAAACCGGATCGGTTCTTTAGAAACTATATCATAAAATCCAGAATGTCAACAATATTTGCGATCAGCTGATAGGTCGATCCATCTCAGAAAGAGTCGCAGGGGTGACGGAAATTTCCGGAATAAGGGTGCGCCGGAAGGCGCATACTGCCCCTCACTTATGCTCAAATTCATGCTACAATAAAAAGGAATCTAACCTTCCAGCAGCAACGAACGAGGAAACGATGCCCACGATATCCGCCCAGGCAGTCAAAGAATACCTCGAATACCTCTACGCCGGCAGGGTCGATCTCCTCTCCATGACAGGACACGGTGCGCAGGAGGAGGGCGATGATCTCAAAGGTTTCGGCTACGGAGCGCCGCTGTTCCTCGAATACAAAGTGGCCGGTGTGATTAAAAAAGCGGTGCTCGAAACCATGGCGCAGTCGTCCTTCGGGCATGATCACTTTTCAGACCGGGCCCAGACCATCCTCTGGGAACATAAAGCATTTAACAGCCTTCCTTGCCACGTCCGCTCCCTGGACAGCGGCGCGTTCCTTGATTCGGGACGGATGATCTCAACGGGGAAAACCGAGGAATTTTTTCTCCTCACTGAGTTCGTAACCGGCTCCGGGTATTTTAAGGACCTGGAACGGATCCGCGATTCCGGGACAGCGACCGGGACCGATCTGAGCAGGGTGCAGGCTCTTGCGGACTACCTCGCAAGCATCCATGCGCGCAAACTCGATGCGCCGGCCCTCTATACCCGCCGCATCCGCGACCTCCTTGGCCACGGGGAATGCATCATGGGGCTGATCGACAATTACCCGAAAAGAGTCGACGGCATCGGCCAGGAGTTTCTCAAGGAGATCGAGACGACGTGCGTCGAGTGGCGCTGGCGTATTAAAGACCGTTCTCACCGACTGTGCTGCGTCCACGGAGACTTCCATCCCTGGAATATCCTGTTCCGCGAGAGCACGGACTTCACCGTACTGGACCGGTCACGCGGGGAATGGGGAGAACCCGCCGACGATATTGCCACCCTCTCCATCAACTATCTTTTCTTCTCGCTGCAGCGGTCCGGTAAGCTCGAAGGAGATTTCGAAAAAATGCACCGCCTGTTCTGGGAACAGTATCTTTCCAGAACCGATGATCGCGAGATGCTTGAAGTCATCGCGCCGTTCCTGGCCTGGCGCGGGCTGGTCATAGCCAGCCCGGTCTGGTACCCCCATCTTACGCCGCTGGTAAGGATTTCGATATTCAATTTCATAAAAAACGTTTTGGTAGCCGAACAATTCTATTTCGAGGACGTGAACAGGTATCTCCGATGAAGGAACCCGTGGGTTTCGCCCTTTGGATAACAGGTATGCCCGCTTCCGGCAAAAGCTCGGTCGCGCAAGAGCTCGTAAAAAAAATGAGGGCATACGGTGTGCCCGTAGTCGTGCTGGAGTCCGACAGGATGCGCACAATCTTGACCCCGGACGCAACATACCTGGAAGAAGAACGTGATCGCTTTTATCAGGCGCTGGTCTCAATCGGGGACATCATCGTGAGAAACGGCGTCAACGTCATTTTCGACGCTACGGCAAACAGGCGGGCCTACCGGGAGCGTGCCCGCTCGCTCATTCCTCGTTTTCTCGAAGTCTATGTTCAGTGTCCGCTGGAGGTTTGCATCAGCCGCGATCCCAAAGGTATTTACCGAAATGCCAAAAAGGGGAAAACGTCCACTGTCCCGGGCTTGCAAAGCCCCTACGAACCCCCTCTGAACGCCGAGGTCTTACTGGATTGTCTGAATCCGCCGGATGCAAGCGCGGAACTGATTTTAGATAAGCTAAAACAGCTGCTTTACATATAAACAGATTTTTCATCCCTATTTGCGAAACTCATTTGACTGCCCCCTACCCCTCCGTTACAATGTCGTCATGGGGAAAAAAGTGACATATGAGCGCTGGATTAATCTTTTTCTTCCGGACGGATGGACCGAACGCGAGGAAATGGGTTATATATTGATTGAGAAAGACGGATGGCCGGGAATGATTCAGCTCACGTTTATCGAGCGGGATGAACTGAAATTGCCGCCTGGTGAAGCAGCCCGGATGCTCCTGGAGGACACTCTCGAGGAACGCGATGTCCCCTTCCCGCGCGAAGCAATAAAAGTCGAAGACCGTAATGGTTTGGGAAGCGCCACCCTTGACTATACGTTTAAGGGGGAGGACGAACCGACGCACTGGCGTATATGGTTCCTGGCAGACAAGACGCGCGCGCTCATGGCGGCGTACATCAGCAATCCGGAACACGACGTCCCCGTTCTCGAGGAAGCAACAGGCATCATCGCCGACATCGAATTCATCCCGGACACCGACGACTGACAGGACCGACAGACTACAAAAAAATTGTGCCGTTCCGAGCATACGCCGGAGCGGCACAATTTTTTTATACGGTAAGAATGTGTGTTTCCCGGAAGGACCTACACGTATTCCCTCAGCAGCTTGCTGCGCGCGGGGTGGCGCAGTTTCTTAAGCGCCTTGATCTCGATCTGCCGGATCCGCTCCCGGGTAAGATTGAAGTACTTGCCGACTTCTTCAAGCGTATGCTCGCTTCCTATGCCGATGCCGAAGCGCATCCGAATGATTTTTTCTTCCCGTTCCGTAAGCGACGAGAGCACTTCTTCAATGCGGCTGGACGCTTCGTTGTTCTCCAGCGTCTTGAAGGGAGACACGGATTTTTCGTCGATAATGACGTCCTTGAGCTCTTTTTCTTCGGACAAGATCGGCGTTTCTAGAGACACCGGCTCCTGGATCGCGCGAAGGATCTCATTGACCCTTACTGCGGAAAGCCCCATGATCTTCGACACTTCCTCGGGCGAAGGTTCTCTGCCCTTTTCGCGCATGAACTTGGTATAGATGCGGCTGATGCGCGTGCTCTCTTCGATAAGGTGTACGGGCAGCCGGATCGTGCGCGCCTGGTCCAGGATAGCGCGGGTGATGCGCTGCCTGATCCACCACGTGGAATACGTGCTGAATTTGGTGCCCTTGCCCGATTCGTACCGGTCGGCGGCCTTCATGAGCCCGATGTTGCCTTCCTGAATCAGATCGAGGAGGGTCAGCCCCCGGTTTACATACTTCTTTGCAATGGAGACAACCAGTCTCAGGTTCGCCTTGACGAGTTCATCTTTGGCATATTTCACCCGGATATCTTCATGCTCGATGCGCGCGACCATTTCCCTGAGGGCTGGCTCGTCGAGTCCGAGTTTTTCAAGCTCGGCAATATTCCCGCGCTCGGATTGTTTGGCTAATGTGGTAAGTTTCTTGAGCAGTTTCTCGATTTCGCGGAAGGAGAGGCTCATCTCGTTCAGCGTCGACGTCGCGCGCTCCATGTCACGGCGCGCAACCTGTCGTTTCAACCTGTTGTAAAGCCGCATGAAGTCCGCTTCATAGGAGTCCTTCCATTCGCCGGGATAACGCAGAACGTCCTGCGACTTCACGAACCCCTGTTTGATGTTCGCTCCCAGTGCCAGGATCCTCGGGATAGCGAGAGGAGAACCCAATGCGATCGACTTGAGCGCTCCTTTTCCTTCCTCAAGGATGCGCACATATTCCTGTTCCTCTTCTATCTTGAGCATGGGAAATCGTCCGACGTTCTTGAGGTACGTATCAACGAGATCGGCTCCCGCGCCGAGCTCCTCCGCAGCCTCTGCAATCTCTACCGGAGAGGGCTCTTCTTCCTCCTCCTCTTCTTCGGCGAGTTCCTCCAGCACATCCTCAGGCACCCCTTCGGGGTACTCAGGTTTTTCTTCTGATAATGCCACCTTTGTCATTGTCATAGAACTACCCATTCCTGCCTTTCAACTCTTCTTACTTTTAATTATATCAAAATTCATACTCAGGTCAAACTTTAATTTTTGCCTCGTCCCAGTTAAACCGGATGGATCCGCTGCCATTCCATCGGAATATCTTCATCTCAGCAGAGGAAAGGCGACCGACAAGGAAGCGTGTTTTCATCCAGTTTCATCTATGCTATACTGCTCTCCATGGAAAACTTGTACGTTTTATTTCCCATCTCAGGTGTAAAAACCTGGGTTTTCCTTCCGCCGCTCGTGTCGCTCGTGGTATCTACTTTCACCTCCATGGCAGGAGTATCCGGCGCGTTCATCCTGCTGCCGTTCCAAATGAGCGTCCTCGGCTTTACCAGTCCCGGCGTCAGTTCTACCAATTTCGTTTACAACATCGTTGCGATTCCGGGCGGCGTGTATCAGTACTTCAAGGAAGGCCGCATGGCCTGGCCGCTGACCTGGGTGATCATTGTCGGCACCCTTCCGGGCGTTTTCATCGGCTACTACTTCAGGATCCTCTACCTCCCCGATCCGCGGGCCTTCAAGCTCTTTGTCGGTCTGGTGCTCCTGTATATCGGCAGCATGCTTGTTTA
>JAJXTW010000124.1 GCA_021783455.1 Nitrospirota bacterium
GTAGAGCACTGCGGGGTCGTCATAGAATGCGTGCTGGGTCCCGTTGCCGTGGTGCAGGTCCCAGTCCACGATGAGAATGCGGCGAAGCCCATACTTCTCTTTTGCATATTCTGCGGCGATCGCAACATTATTGAAGAGGCAGAAGCCCATGCCGTGTCCCGGTTCGGCGTGGTGGCCGGGGGGACGGACGAAGGCAAAAACAGAAGACAGGGGCCGGGGGCCAGGGGCCGGGGTCAGGAGAGCATCTACTGCCTCAAGCAAACCTCCGGCTGCGAGGCGGGCGATTTCGTAGGAGCGGGCGGAAAGCCCGGTGTCGGGATCGAGCTGCGAGTGGACCTTTCCCGCGGTGCCGGCTACCATCTGTATGTAAAAGGGATCATGGATAAGAGCAAGTTCGTTTTCGGTCGCGAGACGGGGTTGGATCTGCGGGAGGCTGCTGAATTCCTTTTCGAGGAGAGCGTGGATCACGCGCAAGCGGCTGGGGCTCTCGGGGTGGCCCATGCCGGCGTTGTGCTCAAGGTAGCGGTCGTCTTTGATGATCGCAAGCGATGACATTTTCAGTAAGGATCAACTTAAAAAGGGCGGTTGGAACCACGGATGAACACGGTTAAAATCTGAAAGCGTAGCTTCTTTTTTTGTTTTAAGACTTTGAATCAGATCATCAGTGCTTAACCGTGTTTTTTATCCGTGGTTAAAAATTCTTTTAGGACCGTAGTTTATTTCTGGTCCCGGGCCCGTGCGATGGGCGGCGGCGCGGCTGCGATGTAATTTTTCACGTTGTAGGAGTCAAGCCACTTTTGCATAGCCGGCGGGTTCGGCAGTTTTGCCGGCATTTTTGCCTCAGGAGCGCAGACGTAGAGGACTGTTTTGACCAGGTCCACGACGCTGAACTCAAGGGCCTCCTTGACATTCGCGGGGGAGGCTTTGGCGACCAGCATGCTCTCGCGGTACCAGCCGTCGCCCCGGGGCGTCATGGGGCCGCAGTCGTTCCCCTCGTAGGGCGTGGTCAGGAAGTTTTTTTTCAGCGCGAATCCGGACACGTCGGCCCGCATCTGCTGCAGACCCTTGAAGGCGGGGTTCGAGCAGATGCCGGCTTTGCCCCAGCAGATGGGGTCGAAGCGCGTGGTGTTGATCCCGCAGCAAAACAGATAGGTTTGCGGTCCCAGTTCCGGGGCCTGGCGGATGACGATGTACAGGTAATCGTTTTTATACTCGTAGGAGCTTACTTTTGCCGCTTTCTTCATGGCGTACTCCTTTCCGCTGCACTGGTTCACCAGGGAAATACAAGAGCGCGCGCTTTGCCGGGCATCGTGCAGCGACAGAACGCTCGCTCTCTTTTTGTCCGCCGTGGTGAAGACGGCATCGCTACCTGCTTCTTGAGTGCTTGGTTGACTTCTTGATCTTGCTTTTTTTATGCGAGGCAGGCTTTTTCTTTGCCGCGTGTTTCGCCTTGGGCTTGGGTTTGGACTCGCACTGCTGAAGTTTTTTCTTGAGGTCGTCGATCGTCTGGTTCTCGTCCTTGAGCATTTGTTCCAGTTTTGCATTGTCCTGCTTCATCATTTCTAGGTCCTGCCTGGCGGCATCGCGTTCCGTCCGGGCCTTGTTCGCCACGTACAGGCTCCAGATGAGAAGAACCGTTACGAGCGCCGCAAGTGAAAGAAATATGAGCTTGGCCTTCTGTGCATCGTCCTTTTCGCTTCTCTCCTGTCTTTCCATGTGTCCCTTATTCCCTCCTTCGTAATATGCGAGATTATCGTTTACTGGTATCGTCTTACTTCGAACCGGGACAGTTCCACGGCTGTCCCGGGGGCGATCCCCGCCTTCTGCATGGCGATGGAGACCTGGTAGTCCACGGTGTCGACGCCCTCAAGGTCGGGCAGGAGCAGGCCCCGCCTCCCTCCCGCTTTCACGATGACCCCGTATTTGCGGGGATCGAGTTCGCTTTTGTCCGCGACCTTGACCGGGGGCGTGAGCACGTCCACAGTGTATTCAATCGCGTCCAATTCCTCCGTGCGGACGCATTCGAAGCGTGGATCGCAGGTCGCCGCGCTGATGGCGTTTCTCACGGTCTCGTGCGCAATCGTCGGCTCCGTGGGCTGGAACGTTCCGATGCATCCGCGGAGCGTTCCGTGTATCTTGAGGCAGATGAACACGCCGGCGCGCTCTTTGAGCTCGGGCAACAGGTCTTCGTCCTTGACGTCAATGATCCTGCCTTCCCTGATGTACAGCTCGACGGTGTCTTTTGCAAGTTTGACGAGGGGGTGCATTTACATTTCCCGCTGAACCACGTAGTCCGCGAGCGCCATGAGCGCTTGTCGCGGCGCTGAGTCGGGGAACACGGCAAGGGCCGTTTTCGCGTCGTTGGAAAACGTCTGGGCCAGGCTGAGCGCCTCATCAACGGAGCCGTACTTTACCATGAGCCCCAGCGTGTACGTAAGGTCTTTCTCCGAGACCGCGTCGGCCTGGAGAATGTCCCTGATGTTTCCCCGCTCTGCGTCGCCGGCTTTTTGGATGAGGTAAATGAGCGGGAGCGTCACCTTGCCCTCGTCAAGGTCCTTGCCCAGGACCTTGCCGAGCTGCTTCTGGTCCGCGGCGTAATCGAGGGTGTCGTCGGTGATCTGGAATGCGAGGCCGAGCTTCTTCCCATAAGCGGTGAGGGCGTCCTCCTGCGACAGGGGGGCCTTGCTGATGATCGCGCCGAGTCGGCACGACGCCGAAATGAGCACGCCGGTCTTGCATTCCACGAGCCGGAAATAGTCCGCCTCGCTGATGTCGGCGTTCTGTATCTGTTCGAGCTGGAGCACTTCGCCTTCGGACATCGTGGTGGTGGTTTCCGAGAGCACGTCCATGACGCGCTGGATCTGAAGCCGGACAGCGTGGTAGAGGGCCTTCGAGTAGAGATAGTCGCCGACAAGGATGCTGGCCTGGTTCCCCCAGAGGGAATTTGCCGATGATTTGCCGCGACGGATACTGGCCTCGTCTACAACGTCATCGTGCAAAAGCGACGCGGTGTGAATGTACTCCACGACGCTCCCGAGGAGGTATTCCGAATTGTGTTCACGGTAGCCGCAAAGCCGCGCTGAAAGGAGGTGGAGCAGGGGCCGGAACCGCTTGCCGCCCGCGCCGAGGATGTACTTGCTGACCTGCTGGATGAGGGGGACATCGGTGCCCAGGCTCTCATGGATCTTGCGTTCCATGCGTTCCATGTCCGACTTGTACTCTTTGAGAACGTCCTGAAGGGTTGTTATCATGCGGTTTTTCCCCTGATTCATCTCTGGTTGAATAATAGGGGAGACGCAGAGGGTTGTCAAGGTTTTTTGTGGCGGGGAAGGGGAAACAGCTCATCGATCATGGCTGATAGCTCGTGCTAGGCCATGAACCACGAGGTTAGAGCTATGAGCCATGTATGAGCAAGAGCTGCTTTTCGTTTCTGTTTGCTACAGTTTCATCGCCTCGGTTACTTCGGCCAGGGTCTTTTGGGCCACGGCGCGGGCCTTGCCCGATCCTTCGGCGATGATCTCGGCGATCCGGCCGGGTTGTGCAACGAGTTCCTTCCGCTTTTCCTGGATGGGCGCCAGATAGGCGATGAGGTGCTTCAACAGTTCTTTCTTGTCATCCACGCAGCCGATGCCCGCGCGCCTGCACTCCACATTGACATGATCGCACCATTCCTTGGGCGCGAAGATTTTATCGAGCGTGAACAGCGGGCAGACGTCCGGATTGCCGGGATCCTGGCGCCGAACGCGGGCAGGGTCCGTGACCATGGCCATTACTTTTTTGGCAATCACCTCGGGACTGTCGGAAAGGTAGAGGCAGTTATTGTAACTCTTGCTCATCTTGCGGCCGTCGGTGCCGGGGAGCTTGGGATATTCGGTCATGAGCGGCTGCGGCTCGGGAAAGACCTCGCCGTAGAACTGGTCGAACCTGCGGCCGATCTCCCGCGTCAGTTCCAGGTGAGGGAGTTGGTCAACGCCCACGGGCACGAAGTGGGCCTTATAGATCAGGATGTCGGCGGCCTGGAGCACCGGGTAGCCTAAAAACCCGTAGGTGTTCATGTCCTTGTCCTGGATCTGCTCGATCTTTTCCTTGTACGTGGGCACGCGTTCGAGCCAGGGAAGGGGCGTAGACATGGACAAAAGCACGTGGAGCACCGCATGCTCGGGCACAAAAGACTGTCGGAACAGCACGGCCTTTTCAGGATCGAGGCCTGCCGCGAGCCAGTCAATCACCATCTCATGGACGTAGGTGCGGATTTTGGACGTGTCTGCGTAATTTGTCGTGAGGGCATGCCAGTCCGCGATGAAATAGTAACACTCATACTGGTCCTGGAGCTTTCTCCAGTTGTCGAGTGCGCCCATGAGGTTTCCGAGGTGCAGGAACCCGCTCGGTTGCATGCCGCTGAGCACTCTTTGTTTAGCCATAACAAGTCCTTTTTTAGAAGTCAGATGACAGACGACAGATCAAAGCAATTGAGTCTCTCTTCCGACTTCTGGCCTCTGTCTTCCGTCTCCTGCTTTACATTATATCCCCGCCCAGAAGCAGCATAAGGAGCGGGCGGATAATCGGCGTCATGATCCTTCCGAGCACGCCAAACCCGATAAGAAGCATGAGGAGGAGCATCCCGTAGGGTTCCAGGCGGTAGTACAGGGCCGCTTGCCGGTCCGGAAGGAGCCAGTACACGACCCGGCTTCCATCGAGCGGCGGAATAGGAATCATGTTCAACACGGCAAGAACGACGTTGATGACAACGCCGTAGCCGAACATGAGGGCAAGAGGCATGCCGAACAAGTCCCAGGACTGTTTCGGCAGCGAGCTTTCCAACGCGGGCATGACGATCCGCAGCAGGAATGAGAAGCAAATTGCCATGACGATGTTGATGCCGGGGCCGGCCAGGGACGAGAGCGCCATGCCCTTTTTCGGGTCCTTGAAATTATAGGGATTGATCGGGACCGGTTTGGCGTAGCCGAACACCATCCTGCCGCTCGTAAGGAAAAAAAGGAGAAGCGGCATGATGATGGTGCCGAAGAGGTCGATGTGCGGGATGGGGTTCAGCGTCAGCCTGCCCATGTCCCGCGCCGTGTGGTCGCCCAGTTTGTTTGCGACCCAGCCGTGGGCGACTTCGTGCAGCACGATGGCGAAGATAAGCGGCGGGGCCAGGACCACGATCTTTTGTATGGTAGTGAGTTCGTCCATGATTCTTTCCCGTGTAGTCGATGCTGAAATGAAAATTGATACTAAAAGAAAATGCCGGGCCTTGTCAAGAAAAAACAGGGAAGGTCATTCTTTTGCGCTGCCGGCGGGAACGAATTTCCCGTCCTGGACCTTTATCAGGAAGAGCTTCTTCTGCGCCTCTCCATTGCCGGGAAAGGAGATGTCGCCGGAAACGCCGTGATAATCCTTGAGAGCCAGCAAGCCGTCCCTGATTGCCTGGGGCGTGTCCTTGTGCTCCTTAAGGAGCGAGAAAACCATTGCCGCGGCATCATAGGCCTGGGCTGCAAGAATATCCGGCTCTTCGTTGTACGCTGATCGATAGGCGTCCCAGATGGGCTTGATCGTTGGATCGTCGCTCTCCGGGAAAAACCCGTCGACGAACACCGCGCCGTTGGCATAGCGCTGGGCGCGCTCGATCAGGTCCGGGGAGTGCCAGTTGTTCGAACCGATCAGGGCCACGCCGGTAATGTTATAAAAAGCGAGCTGGGGAATCAGCAGGCCGACCTGCTCGGCATAGCCGGGAAGGTAGAGCGCGTCGAAGCTCGGCGTATAGTCCTGAAGCAGCTTTTTCCGTTCCGCATCATCATCGGGGATCGGAATTTTCCGGGAGCGAAGGTCGATTTCCATTACTTTCCGTATAGACGGGCCGAAGTCTTTCGCATCCGACGGATAGGAGACCGTTGCCAGAATTTCGGCCTTTTGCTGCAGGTCCTTGGCAAAGAGCCACGCCAGGTCCTTTCCGTAGGCATCATCGGGATAAAGAACCACGAATTTCTTCAAATTCTGCCCGAGCGCGTATTGGGCCGCAGCAGCGGCCTGGCCGTCATTGGTGAGCGCGTTCCTGAACAACCAGGGACTGAGCTTCCCGATCCCTTCACCGGAAGCTGCGGGAGTGATCACCGGGATTTTGAGTTTTTCCAGCTCGGGGACGAGGGCTTCCGTTTCCTTGGTCAACAGGGGACCGATGGCCGCCACGACGCCCTTGGATGCGAGTTCCTCGAGCGCGGCAACGGCTTTTTCCGGAGAGCCCTCGGTGTCCTTGACCAGCAGTTCGACGCGGTTGTCCGGGTCCTGGAGGTTGTAATTATGCACCGCCAGCTGGATGCCCTTCAGCACCCGGTCTCCGAAAAAGGCAAGCTGGCCGGACTGCGGTATGAGCACTCCCAGCGTGTACCGCGGCGCAGAAAGCTTGGTCGTGGCCTCGTTTAAGAGCATTTCGGCGCGGGTTTTCTCCGGATGGGTGGGGTACTTGCCGAGAAAATCCGTGCTGACCTTGATGGCATCGCGATACTTCCGCTGCTCGATCAGGAGACTCGCGAGCCGCAATTGGGCAATATCGGCGGGATAGGCAGCTTCAGCCGCGAGCGCCCTAAGCTCGTCTTCCGTCAGATTTTTCTCGACGATTTCCCGGATATGGTCCCGGTATCCGGCCTTCTGTTGCTCGTTCCGGCTTGTCGCGGCGAGATAGGTGAATTCCCTGATTGCGGCTGGATAGTTCTTTTTAACCAGGTAAGATGCGGAAAGCATCTCCGCGGTGCGCGTAAGTTGCACCGGGTCAATGACCCTGCTTCGGTCCGCAAGATTGGCAATGGCCAGATCGAACTCCTTAAGCTCGAAGTAGCACTGGCCGAGTTTATACCGGGCGGACAATATGTATGATGATGCGGGGAACTCCTGAATAAGCTCCTGATAATTGGCAAGAGCTTTGTCGTACTCGCGGAGCGTAAGATGCACCTCGCCCATGAGGTACAGCCCCCGGTCCCTGTTCCGGCTCGTGGGATACCTGTACATAAACGTATCCACGGTCTTTAACGCCTGATCGTACTGCTTTTTTGCGTACAAGCTGTCGGCCTGATCAAGAAGCGCGCGCGCGTCCTTTTCCCAAATCGGTTCGGGCGGAAGTTTCGGCGCGCAACCGTAGGGGACCAATAGGCTGGAACTGAGAAGCGCAAGCAGGAAGATCGAGAGAGCGGATCGGATAAGCCGGAGAGACATCGGATTATTTTCCCTTTTTCGCCGCAGCTTCGGCTTTGGCCGCCTGGCTCTTGGACCGAAGGGTCTCTTCTTTGCGTTTACGTCTCCGGCGAAGTTCTTTTTGTCTTTCACGCATGATATGGTTCTCCTTTCACGATAATCTGTTTCTTAAGCCTGCACACTATAACGGAGATGGAGCGATTTGTCAATAACTGCCGCATGCAGGATTGAACTTAAGGAGCACAGAGACGGGAACCGGAGAGGAAATGCGGTTTTTTCAGATTCCCGGCTCCGGTTGCACGATTTTTCCCTTGATTTCTTTCAGCCGATGGATTAAATTATAGCCGCTTCCACGCCGTTTTCAAGACGTGGGCGAGTAGCTCAGCTGGGAGAGCACCGCGTTCGCAATGCGGGGGCCGAGGGTTCGATCCCCTTCTCGTCCACCAAAATAAAACAAAGCTGGTCACTCTTGACCGGCTTTTTTTATTTTGGTGAGAGGCGATCGAACCAAAGGGAGTTTGAGGGAAAGGATTTCACTCATGTTTCGGGAGAGGCCACGAGAGGGCAGGCCCTTTCGTGAAGCGAAGTGCGTGAGATTCCCCTTCTCGTCCACCAATTTTTTATCGATTTGTTCCAGAGAGCACAACAGTAAAACAGAAAATAGCCTTGCGGCATGCAAGGCTATTTTTTTATCTCTTCTCCGAATGTTTCGTGAGCTCTGCGGCTCATCCCTGTTGATTTTTTCTAGGGATTTATCAGGAATTTGTCGGTTGATGTTTCCCCGCCTGATGCGATAACTCTTCTGCCTTCGATTTTGAGCCTTCCCTCGGCAAAAAGCTGAATGGCGCGGGAGTAGATCTTGTGCTCCTGCGCGAGGATGCGTTCTGAAAGGCTCTCCTCGGTGTCGTTGTCCAGCACCGGCACGGCGGCCTGTATGATGATGGGGCCGGTGTCCATGTCTTCATCCACGAAGTGGACCGTGCAGCCCGAGAACTTCACCCCATGTTCCAGTGC
>JAJXTW010000125.1:0-5172 GCA_021783455.1 Nitrospirota bacterium
ATCTGAAACCAGCGCCAAGAAAACAACCATGAAAAAGGCTTCGGCCAAAAGGAACCCAGCGGCATCGGCCGGGAAAAAGAGCATGGAATACCTTCGCGCACAGGTGATCATTCATGGAATCGTACATGGAGTGTTCTTCCGGGCAAGCACGCGTGATGAGGCAATACGGCTCGGCGTCGGAGGCTGGGTCAGGAACCTTCCCGACGGAACCGTGGAGGCACTCTTCGAGGGAGAAAAGAAAAAGGTAGAGGCAATCCTCGGGTGGTGCCACAAAGGCCCGCCTGGCGCACGTGTGAGCAAGGTGGACATTTTCTGGGAACCTTACAACGGAGAGTACAAACAGTTTGATATCCGCTACGGCTATGTCGAGTAGATACCTGTTGCCCGGTATCATCTTTTTCATTCTTTTCGGCGCTTGCAGCGCTGAAAAACCGGCTGAGCCAAAAAAGCCCGCGCCGACCGTGGTCCTCAAGCCGAGGCATGCGCTCCTATCCGGGGAACAGCGCAAGGAGCTCGGCTTCCCTCCCGATCTTATCGCGAAGGTGGAGCTTGCATCGGGCGCTGAGGCAGAGCCGTTTTTCGTTACTGTGCTCATGCACACCGATAACCTCAAGGGAGAAAAGGGTTTTGAGAGCAAGAAACTTGCCGGCTTCAGCGTTCATACGCAGCAGTCCGATGATGTTCTCGATACGCTCAGAGCATCGTTGCGTGCTCAAGGCTACCTGATCTTCAAAAGCCATAGAGGCTACGGACATCTGCCCGACATTATTACTGTTATTCGGGGAAATAACTCCTATGATATTCTGAAAATCCAGTCCACCGAAGCGCAGAATTACCATCTCGACACCAAGGCCATCATCGCCTGGCTCAAGGAGCGGCAGAAACAGGGAACGTTTGTGATCATGGGAGCGGGCCCCGACTGGCTCGAGGCGAGGTTCATCAAGCCGCCGCAGAACATGCTGACCTTTGCGCGAAAAGTGAATGCCTTCGCGCCTGATGTGGTGGCGCAAGGCTCCCAGACCGTGGAGAAGCTCGCGGACCGGATGAAGCGGATGAACGGATTCTATCTCATCTGGGACTGAACATCGTTATCAGTGTCCTTTCTTACGTTTGCGTTTTCCTTTATTCTGGTTTATATCAACACCCACCCGGCGAAGTATCCGCTCAACCTTCCGCCATCTGCTTATAAAGCCGATTATGGAAAGTATCATTTGTTTTTGACATGCAGGCGCTTTTGCGGTAAGGTGGAAATTATGTACATCCTCGGCATCGAGACTTCAACCAAGACCGGCAGTGTCGCAGTGGTATCCGAAGAAGGCGTGATCGCGCAGTACAGCCTGAACATCGAAATAACTCACTCCGAGCGGCTGATGGCAACAGTGGATAGGGTGCTTAAGGACACGGGTCTTGCAATCGCCGACATGGGGGGCTTTTCCGTTTCCGTCGGACCAGGTTCGTTCACCGGACTGCGGATCGGAATATCCACGGTGAAAGGGCTCGCGCTCGCCACGGACAAACCCGTTGCCGCCGTGCCGACGCTCCAGGCGCTTGCCTGGAATCTTCCCGTCGCCGCCCATCCAGTTTGCCCGCTGCTCGATGCGCGCAAAAACGAGGTCTATACGGCAGTCTACAGGTACGACGGGGCCGCGCTCGTTCTCCTGAGGCCGGAGACGGCAATGCCGGTTGCCAAACTCGCCGATGAGATAATGGGAAAGACCATATTCACGGGCGAGGGGTCGCTTATCTACCGCAGGGAAATAGAAGCTTTATTCGGCGCTCGGGCATTATTTGCGCCGCTCTCCGCCACACTGCCGTCTGCGGCGGCTGTTGCTGAGATCGGCCTCGCCATGATCAAAGGCGGCTGCCAGGCGAATCCTGACGCGCTTATCCCGACATATATACGCAGGCCGGAGGCAGAGGTGGCGTGGGAAAAAAGACAAACATCACGATAGATTTCATGAGGAAGGAAGATATCGATCAGGTAATGTCCATCGAGCAAGCCTCGTTTTCCATGCCCTGGTCGAGAAACCTTTTTCTCTCGGAATTTCGCAGTCCCGGCATCTCCACGCTCATGGTAGCGCTTGCGGATGGGCCGGTCCGTACGGTAGGCGGCTATATCGTGATATGGCTTGTTGAGGACGAGATGCACATCCTGAACCTTGCTGTGACGCCTTCCCTGAGGCGGCAGGGGATAGCCAGAAAACTCGTTCTTGCTGCCATCAAGCGTGCTGATCAAAAGGGCGCCAAGCGAGCATTTCTCGAGGTGAGGGCTTCAAACGCGGTGGCCCAGAAACTCTACTTGGATCTGGGTTTCACCGGGACCTCTCTGAGGCGGGACTACTACGATGCGCCGGTGGAAGATGCGGTGATCATGGCCTTGGAGAAGGACGCATTCGAGGTTCAGTCGAGGACTGCAGAATAATGATAACAGGCTGTTTTTATGCTTAATTTTACCGCTTGCCTTTTTTCTGCAAATGTGATAATTTTTTCATAAACATAGAGATGCTTTTTTCCTAACACCTTACTCATCGAAATCACCCCTAAAAAGGAGGGACGCATTATGGTGACTGTGGAGGTAAACGAAGAAGCACTTGTTGCTAGAATCAGGAGGGAGAATTCGGAGTTTCAAAAGTGGGAAGAAGAACATCATAAACTGGAATCTACTCTCGAAAGCATTGACTCCCATGTGTATCTCACTCCTGAGGAAGAAGTGGAGCGAAAACGAATCCAGAAACTGAAGCTGGCGACAAAAGACAAAATGATGGAAATGGTCAGGCGGTACAAGGTAGGAAGAGCCTGATTGCGCAGGGGCAGGGTAAATACCTTGCCTTTTCTATTTTAAGACCCCCCAAAAGAGACCGAAATCCCTCTTTACCGAGTGAGGTAGAGAGGGATTTTTTTATTGACTAAAATCATCTATCTATGTTAAAAATAATGATATTCGGCTTGTAGAAAGTCCACGGACCATTTGTGCGGCATTCTTCCGTAAGTGCGGCGTACCCTAAGCGTACGCCCCATTTGTCTTAAGAGCTATTCGTTGTCCGGGAACGTGTGAGCGGCCAACGTTTATAGGAGCGAAAAGGTGAGAAGCGACAGAATCAAAAAAGGCCTGGAGCGTGCGCCACACAGGTCTCTTTTATTTGCAACCGGCATTACGCGGAGCGAGCTCGACAAGCCCATGATCGGCGTGGCCACGAGCTGGAACGACCTGATCCCGGGCCATATCGGCATGCGCGACCTGGAGCGGTTCATCGAAAAGGGCGTGCACGCTGGCGGCGGCTGGCCCCTCTTCTTCGGGGTGCCGGGCATCTGCGACGGTATTGCCATGGGCCACATGGGCATGCACTACTCCCTTGCCTCGCGTGAATTGATCGCGGACATGGTGGAGTCCGTTGCCATGGCCCACGCCTTTGACGGGCTCGTGCTGCTCACAAACTGTGATAAGATCACGCCGGGCATGCTCATGGCTGCGGCGCGGCTTGACATCCCGACGATCGTGGTGACCGCCGGCGCCATGCACTCCGGCAATTATCGCGGGAGCCGGGTGAACCTGATCAGTGCATTCGAGGCAGTTGGCAAGGTGCGGAAAGGCGAGATGTCCGAGCTCGACCTTGCGGAGCTCGAGACCTGCGCCTGCCCGGGGCCAGGTTCGTGCCAGGGGATGTATACGGCAAACACCATGGCTTGCGTCACGGAATCGCTCGGGATGAGCCTTCCCGGATGCGCTACTGCGCTCGCGGTATCAGGAGAAAAACGGCGGATCGCCTTCAACAGCGGCAAACGGATCGTCAGCATGGTGAAGGAAGATCTCACTCCGCGCAAGATCATGACAAAGAACGCTTTCGAAAATGCGATCCGGATCGACATGGCGCTCGGCGGGTCAACGAATACGACGCTCCACATTCCAGCCATCGCGCATGAGGCTGGGATTGAACTTTCGATCGAGGCCTTTGACCGGATCAGCCGCACGACACCGCACCTGTGCAACATGCTGCCCGGCGGTCCTACCTACATGGAGGATCTCGATGCCGCGGGGGGCATCCCAGGGGTGTTGTCTCGCTTCACGAAAATGCTCAAACCTTCCCCGACCGTGAGCGGTAGATCGATCGTCGATAATGCTAAGGCCGGCCGCGTGGGGAATGATGACGTGATCCGGACCTTGAACAACGCCTACCACAAAGAGGGCGGGATCGCAGTGCTCAAGGGCAACTTGGCGCCGGATGGCTGCGTTGTAAAGCAGACGGCGGTGAGCGACAAGATGAAAAAGTTTGAGGGGACGGCAATCGTGTTCGATTCTGAAGAAGAGTCCATGAAGGCTATCCTCGCCGGCAAGGTCAAGGCGGGACATGTGATCGTGATCCGCTACGAAGGACCCAAAGGCGGGCCGGGCATGCGCGAGATGCTCTCGCCCACATCGGCCATCTCCGGCATGGGGCTCGGCGAATCGGTTGTGCTTTTGACCGACGGCAGGTTCTCGGGCGGCACGCGCGGCCCGTGCATTGGCCATATCTCGCCCGAGGCAGCGGAGGGCGGGCCGATCTCGATCGTGAAGAACGGAGACAAAATCGTTCTCGACATCCCGAGCCGAACGCTTACGTTAAAACTGTCCAACGTGGAGATCAAGAAGCGGCTGGCAAAATGGAAGCCCCGGGAGCCGAAGATCAAGTCCGGTTGGCTTGCACGATATGCAAAGGTGGTGACGTCGGCGAATACCGGCGCAATTTTAAAAGCGTAAATTCATTTGGTAGCCGCACCCCGTCGGGTGTGTTTCTGTCGCAGGTGAAAGCCTGCAGTTACCCTCTCAAACGATAGGTGTGAACATGTCAAACAAAGAGATTACTGGTGCAGAAATACTTCTTGAGTGCCTGAAGAAGGAAAAAGTCGATACGCTCTTTGCCTATCCCGGCGGCGTCGTGCTCAAGATATTTGACGTGTTCTATGAGCAAAAGGACGTTCACATGATCCTGCCGCGTCATGAGCAGGGCGGTGTTCATATGGCTGACGGTTATGCACGGTCTACGGGCAGGGTCGGCGTTGCGCTCGTAACGTCGGGGCCGGGCGCCACGAACGTAGTCACTGCTCTTGCCACGGCGTACATGGATTCCATTCCGATCGTCGTATTCACGGGACAGGTCCCGACGGCACTCATCGGCAACGACGCGTTTCAGGAAG
>JAJXTW010000125.1:5182-8175 GCA_021783455.1 Nitrospirota bacterium
TATCGTAGGCATCACGCGTCCCTGCATCAAGTATAATTTTTTGGTTAAGGACGTGAAAGATCTCGCACAGACCGTCAAGGAAGCGTTCTATCTCGCTTCCACGGGGCGGCCGGGCCCGGTGCTGGTCGACCTTCCCCGCGATGTGGTAACGAACAAGGCCGAGTTCCATTACCCCGACAAAGTCGAGATCAGGAGCTATAATCCGACGGTGTCGGGAAATAAATGGCAGATCAAGCAGGCGGCCGAGGCCATCGCCAAGGCAAAGAAGCCCGTCGCTTATATCGGCGGCGGTGTCATTCTTTCGAACGCCGCGTCGGAGATTCTGGAGTTCGCCGAGATTACGAAAATCCCGGTGACGCATACGCTGATGGGCATCGGCGGTTTTCCCGGCACGCACCCGCTGTCGCTCGGCATGCTCGGCATGCACGGCACCTACTATGCCAACATGTCGATCCACAACTCTGACCTCATCATCGCCATCGGCGCCCGGTTCGACGACCGGGTCACGGGTAAGGTGGAAGGGTTCGCGCCTGAGGCAAAGATCATCCATATTGACATCGATCCCACCTCGATCAGGAAAAACGTGCGCGTGGATATCCCGATCGTGGGCGACGTAAAACATGTTATGGCGGACCTCAACAAGGAGTTGCATCATATCAAGGAACCCTGGGACGCCATCCGCAAGAGCTGGCTCAAGCAGATCGATGCCTGGCGCGAAGAACGGCCGCTCTCCTATGAGTACGCCGATGACGTGATCAAACCGCAGTTCGTGGTCGAGAAACTCTACGAACTGACAAAAGGCGATGCGATCATTGTGACCGACGTGGGCCAGCACCAGATGTGGGCGGCCCAGTACTACAAGTTCGACAAACCTCGGAACTGGTGCACCTCCGGCGGGCTCGGGACCATGGGGTACGGGTTTCCGGCTGCAATCGGCGCCAAGGTGGCCCATCCCAACCGGGAGGTGTTCAGCATTTCCGGCGACGGCAGCATCCAGATGAACATTCAGGAGCTTGCCACGTCGGTGGAGAATAACATCCCGGTGAAAGTGGTGATCCTGAACAACCGCTATCTCGGCATGGTGCGGCAGTGGCAGGAGCTGTTCTATTCCGAGCGCTACTCGTCGGTAGACCTGGGGAGCACCCCGGATTTCGTGAAGCTCGCCGAGGCCTACGGCGCCATCGGCTTGCGGGCCATTAAGCCCGTTGATGTTGTGCCGGTGCTCAAAGAGGCTCTCAAGGCGAAGAGGACCGTGTTCATGGACTTTGTGACCGCCCGGTACGAAAAAGTGTTTCCCATGGTGCCGGCAGGCGCGGCCATCCACGAAATGATCTTCGGGGAAGAAAAGAAAAAGGAAGAGAAGAAGCTGAAAGCAGTGAAATAGCTATGGAGCGAGCCGACCGCCTGTGCCCGGTGTCTACGAGTGCGGCAGCGCGAGTACAGGGTGTGTCGGCGTCTGGAAATGAACGGCAACGCGGTTGCCTTGGTCCAAAAAGGACGAAATTATGAAACATATCATATCCGTATTGGTTGAAAACAAATTTGGAGTGCTGTCGCGGGTCTCGGGGCTCTTTTCCGGCAGGGGGTTCAATATCGAGACGATCTCAGTCGGTCCCACGCTGGACCCCACAATCTCGCAAATGACGATCGTGACCACCGGCGACGAGCGGATCCTTGAGCATATCATCAAGCAGCTCAACAAGCTGATCGACGTCATCAAGGTGACGGACTTGGCGGAAAACGAATTCGTCGAACGCGAGATGTGCCTTATCAAGGTCAATGCGCCGACCGAGCACCGGGCCGAGGCGCTTCGGATCGCCGATATCTTCCGCGCCCGGGTCGTCGATTCCTCTCAGAAGAGCTATACGTTCCAGGTGACCGGGGACGAGAAAAAAATACTGGCAATGATCGAACTTCTTCGTCCCATCGGGATCAAGGAGATTGTGAGGACCGGAAAAGTGGCGTTGACCCGTGAATAAAGGAGCGTGCGGAATGAAGAATAAGGGACGGTTTTCTCGCCTCGTCGTTTTGTCGGCGCTAACGGTTTTGATCCTCTCCGGATGCGCCGAGAAAGGGCCCATTCTTCTTAGTAATATTAGTTATCAGCCCGCTGGGAAGAGAACCACGGCGGAAAAGAAGGCCGTTATCGGAGTGAGTTTGTTCAAGGACAGCCGTGGTCTGGCAACGTCGGTCCTGGGTACGCGAACAATCCCGAGCGGCATGCAGAATGATCTGGTTGTCCAGGGCACGGTGGCCGAACTGGTCGCCGCAGCGCTCAAGAACGCGCTCAAAGCGCGCGGCCTGGATGTGAAGGACGTTCCTGCCTGGGATCTTACGGCTGAAGGCATGAAAGCCGAAGGGGCCGATTATCTATTCGGCGGCGAGATCAAAACTTTTCGCATGGATTCAACGGCAACGTCGCTCACCACGAAGTTGGCGGCGTCGGTCCAACTGAAGATCGTCGTCGGGGACCCGGCCGAGAAAAAGATCATCAGGACGCTCGATGTGAACAGCAAAATCGAGCAGGAAATCCTCTATTCGCGTGAGAGGCTCGAAGAGGCGCTTTCCGAGGCGCTGTCAACGGCATTGGACCAGATCTTTCAAGATGAAGTGCTGAAGAACAGCCTGCAACTTCACGGGGGGACAGGGCCTACCACCTCTCCGACCTCGACCTCAGGTTCTTAAACGAATTTCGTTAATACGCATTATGAAGCTGCTGAGCCGGTCAGCGACGAGTGGGCGGCGCAGGGGTATAATTTTACATTTGAATTGCGGACTGCATAATTAGAAAGGGGACATGATGAAACTCTATTACGACAAAGACGCCGATCTCTCCATCATCCGCAGCAAGAAGGTGACCATCGTGGGCTATGGTTCCCAAGGCCATGCGCATGCGCTGAACCTGAAGGACAGCGGCGTCAACGTCACGGTGGCGCTGCGTGAGGGCTCGCCCTCGGTCAAGAAGGCGAAGAACGTACGTCTCGCGGTTAAAA
>JAJXTW010000126.1 GCA_021783455.1 Nitrospirota bacterium
GAAGACTTGTATCCCCGTGACGGTGTTCAGGACGTCGGCGAGCGTATGGGCGTTCATGAGTTTGATCTCCGCAGCGGTGACCACCGTGACGTTCTCGGCAACTTGAGAGATAGACTTGAGGCTCCTCGTCGTGGATATGACGTTCAGTTCATCTTTGCTGAAATACATGGAGAGGAAGCTTTTTTCTTCATCGGATTGTGCAAAGGCGGAGGAACTAAGGATCAACATGATGAGGCAGATACTCGAAGTAAGCAGACGGATTGAAGCAGCACGTTTTCTCACTGATATCCCCCCGGTTAAGACGAGATAGATTTATGTCTGAGCTGTAAGTTTCATAATCAGGTTTAATGTGGCGGATTGTAGCATAAAATGATGGGTTTGTACAAAAAATTCTGCGAAAATCGGGTTTCGATTTAATTTGACTCGAAATTTAAGGTGTTGGTTCGTAAAGTCCTTTAACGGGTTGACAGGGGACAGGTCTGTGTTACGTTTAAAGAGAGGTGGTAAATCGTAATCCAACTTAAGTATGAAAGAGCGGGCAGCGTCATGGATCTGGGGCATGTTGTTATAACATTTAAAACAGGGGACGCGAATCGTATTCTCGCGCAGGAGTTTTTGCGGGAGATTGCACCCGTCTCTTTTCTCGACAGTCTGTTGCCGGACCAGCGGGAGAAGACGCTCCGCGAGGCCGATGCGCTTCTGACCTGGAACCTGCCGAAGGAGCTGACAGACGCCGAGCTCGGCATGCTCACGAATGTTCGGCTGATCCAGCTTCTTTCCGCCGGGGCCGACCATTTGTCTTATGCAAAACTTCCCGCGCACATTGCGATTGCGAGCAATGTCGGCGCTTATGCCGAGCCCATGGCGGAGCATGTGCTCGCCCTGACGCTGGCATTGGCAAAGAACCTTGTTCGGGAACATCAGAACCTCGGCAGGGGAGCGTTCAATCAGAATTCGCCTAATCGCATGCTGCGCGGAGCAATCTGCGGGATACTCGGGTTCGGCGGCATCGGACAAGCCACGGCGCGATTGATGCGCGGGCTTAACGTGCGCATCCATGCCGTGAATACGAGCGGCAGGACCGATGAACCCGTGGAATTTATCGGGACACTGAAGGATTTGCATGAGGTCCTTGCCGCGTCCGACATCGCGGTCATCTCGCTTCCTCTTACGAAAACGACCCGCGGCCTTATCAATGCGCGCGAACTTGGCTGGATGAAGGATAATGCCATCCTGATCAACGTGGCGCGCGGAGACCTTATCGACGAGGCTGCGCTCTATGCCCGTCTGACAAGCCACCCCGACTTCCGGGCGGGCATCGACGCCTGGTGGACTGAACCGTTCTCCTCCGGCGTGTTCGCCACGCATTACCCGTTCTTTGCGCTGCCGAACGTGGTCGGTTCTCCGCACAATTCGGCTGTCGTCTCCGGCATGAGCGAGGAGAGCTTGCGGCGGGCGCTTGAGAACGTGAAGCGGTTTCTGAAAGGAGAGGCGATGAAGGGCGTGGTGAAGCGGGAGGATTATATCTAGCGGGGCCAAGCATGCAAGAAACTTCCGTAACGAGTCAACGCGGCCGGAGAAGCAACGCTCTAGGTCGAACGATTTTCTGCTTGTTTTAATCCGCGTATATTGGATCTTATCTGCGTCCAAACGCTTTTTTCAGGTTTATCGGCAGGTCCTGCTTTATGCGGAAAGGGCTTTTCGTATGGCAATGCCGAGGTCCTGGGTGGAAAAGGGCTTCTGGATAAAGCCGGCGGCGCCGCTCTTTAAAAGGTCGTTGATCCCGGAGAAATTATTATGGCTGTAGCCTGAGTAGAGGAGGATGGGGACGTACTTATTGATCGTTTTGAGGGCGTGGAACACTTCATTCCCACCCATTTGGGGCATGATGATGTCCAGGATGACGAGGGATATCTTGGCCTGGTGTTCGCGGTAAAGCTTGATGCCGTGGCTGCCGCTGTCCGCGATCAGGACCGTGTATCCCAGGGGGACGAGCATATCCTTGCACAGGTCCCGTACATGCGGCTCGTCGTCGATGATGAGGACGGTTTCGTTGCCGCTGATGTCCATGGCCTCGGACCGGGCCTCGATGGAGGCGTCCGTCGAAATCGGAAGATAGATGTTGAACCGGGTCCCCTTCCGCGGTTCACTGTAGACGTTTATATAACCGCCGTGGTTGGTGATGATGGAGTGGACGATGTAGAGGCCGAGGCCGGTCCCTTTCCCGACCTCCTTGGTCGTGAAAAAAGGATCGAAAATTCTCGATTGCGCATCGGGGCCGATGCCCATGCCGGTATCCGATACCGAGAGCTTGATAAAGCCCGGCCCGTGGGCCGGCGCAAGGCTGCTGACGCCGGTCGCCGGATCGGCGACCGCGGTTTCCACGGTCAACGTGCCGCCGTCGGGCATGGCGTCGCGCGCGTTTACCGCAAGATTGATGATCACCTGCTGGAGCTGAGACGGGTCGGCCGTCGTCGGGAGTGACGCGTCGAGGTGCATGACGACGTCGACGTTTCTCGGGAAACTCGACCTGAGCAAATCGATGGACTGGTTGATCAGGTCGTTCACGTTGACCGGCTTTGCTTCCATCTTTTCCTTGCGCGTGATGGTCAGGATTTTTTTCCCGAGAGCGGCGCCCCGTTTCGCGGCGTCGTTGATCACGGACACGGGCTTGTAAAACGGGTCGTCTTCTTTCGTCATCTTCAGCATGATCCCGGAATAGCCGAGGATCGCCGTCAACAGGTTGTTGAAATCGTGCGCCATGCCCGCGGCAAGGGTGCCGATCGCTTCCAGTTTTTGCGAACGCACCAGCCGTTCTTCGAGCCGCTTCTTCTCCGTGATATCGATGAGGTAACCGTCGAAACCGTCAATACTGCCCGCCTCGTTGCGCTCTGCGTACATGGAGAGCGCGATCGTGAGTTCGTCGCCGTTGTGCGCGACGGCCTTATCCTCGATGTGGAGCGTTTTTTCGGAAGCGGCCCGCTTCATGCACTGGGTCGCGCTTGCCTCGCCGATCAGGATGTCACACAATTCCGTCACATTGCCGAACAGCTTCCGGAACCTGTCGTTGGATTCCGTGATCGCGCCGTATTCGTTGATCCGGAAAATTGCGTGTTCGACGCGTTCAAAGAGCGACCGGATGCGCCGTTCCGACTCGATGAGTTTGTTTTCATCTTCCCGCACCGCCTCGCACATGCGGTAGAACTCCTGTGCGAGCTCCCGGATCTCGTCCGGCGAGTGCCGGAAGATGTCCCGGTCCCCGGGCAGAATGCCGTTCTTAAACTGCGAGATCGACCCGTGGAGGGACGTTACGGGGCGGACAATGTACCGCCGTATCAGGTAATTCAGAGAAAGAATTGCAAAGAGCGTAATGACGACGGAAACCGCAATGGTGGCGACCACGATCGATGCAAGCTCCTTCTTGATCGTGGAGGAGGAAAGGGTTATGCGCACGAACCCGATGGTTGTAAGCGGGGAATTCTCAAAGGCCTTGAACATGATGGGGTCGTAAAAGTCATAACCGCCGGCCACTTTGACGGAGAACGGCGACGACGAGACCTTGAAATGCCTGACGGCTTCCGGGTTGGGAAGGTCTTTGAGGCTGGTCAGAGGATAGGCATCGAGCGCATCCCAGAGGTCCGAATACACCTGCGCCCGCGACACGTCAGGGGCCTCGATGATGTGGGACGCTTTTTTGATGAGGTTGAGGTCTTCTTTCAGGAGGCCTTCCTCGGCGGCTTTGGAGAGCGAATAGGAGAGCGCCGTGCCCCGGACGACCAGGCTCTGTTCAGCGTTTCTGCGGTAAGCCGACGTGAAGAGGTAGGTGCTGAAGGCGCTTATGAGGATGATCGTGAGCGTTATAAAGATGGAAACCCGTGTCTGAAGGGACGCTTTCACCTGAAAATACCTTTCTCGAAAGCTCCTCCCCCCCGATGGGGGAGGAATCGAAGGCGGGGGTGATGAGCGAGAAGCGGGTCCGTGTCGATTTTCACCCCCCTGTGCGGACGCAGTTCACGACCGTTCATTTGATGTCCCGGAGAGATATGACATTCTGCGATTTGAGGAACTGCTGCCCTTCCCGGCTCAGGACGAAATCGACGAAGCGCTTTACCTCGGGACCGGAGGACGCGGGGACAAGAAGGTAAAGGGGCCGTTTGAGCGGATAGCGATTTTGGATGATGGCCTTGTTCGTCGGGGCCACGCCGTTCACCTTGAGCAGTTTTACGTTCCGCTTCCTGGCGCTCGTGATGCCCGTTGTTGCGAACCCTGCGGGGGTCTCCTCCACCAGTTGCTCCACGATGCCCGATGATGCCGCAAAAAAGGTGTTCGGGGATTCCACGGGATCTTTCCCGTTCAGGACGAGAGCTTTGGTTGATGCTTCGACGCCGGAGAGGCCCGTCTTCGTGCGGGAGATAAATACCTTGATCCGGGCCGGAGCGCCGTGAAGCTGGCTCCAATTGGTGATTTTTCCGGCATAGATCGACCGGACCGTGTCGAGAGAAATGTTGTCCAAAGGATTCGACGGGTGGACGATAAAGACCAGCGCGTCCCAGGCAACCTGGACGCAGACGATCTCTCCGGAATCGTGCGAATCCGGAACCATGCAGGAAGCGGCGAGATCGACTTTGCCGCTCTTCAGGTCCTCGCTGCCGACGACGCTGCCGCCGCCCCTGACGAAAACTTTTACGCCGGTCCGCCGTTCATATTCCCTGGCCAGCGCCTTCAGGTAACCGACATCGCTGATAGAGCATCCGCTTATGGTCAGATAATCATGGGAATGAGCTTGCGCAGGATAAAAAAGGAAAAGCGAGATCAGAACTGCGAGCGCCGGCACGCCGATCAGGCGGAGGATGAAGTTTTGCTGCATCGTATCTCGGTATGTGCTGTTCGTTTGCATCCGTCCCCCCGCAGCTGCGACTGTTGATGATACCATTGATGCTTTTTGAAAAGCAAGAATATATTTTTTCTGAATATCTGAAGTCGCTTTTTGCAGCGGGAGAATGCCGGAATTAAGATATTCGCTAAAATTATTTATCATCGATCATGTAAATTTTCCAATATAGAATCTCTGTTGTTTGAAACTACAAGTTGCAAAAATATTTTTTCCCCTCTACTATGCCACCGCGATGCGAAAGGCATCCCGGGAAAACGGCACGAACGTCTTTCCGAGCAAGCACTCAGAATGGAAATATGAAACTTCATATTTCCTCCCTGCACCCCATCTCTTCCCAGACCGGAGGGATGGGGTGCAACTTAATTAAGATGACCATGGGCCCCGGTCCGTGGATGACTTTCCTCGCCGCTTCGTTCCGCTTTTTCCACAAAGGGAATTAAAAAATAAAACCGCTGCTTTCCTGTTTCCTGAGTCTCCGGCGCAGAAAAAAAGTAGCCTGATGCCCCAAAGGGGCGTATGATGCGACGGAATGAGAACGGCGTTCGCTTTGCCTTTGAGTCTATGGAAAAGTTTATCTCAGTGATCATCCCGAATTACAACGGCAGCTCCTTCATCGGGAAATGCCTTGAGGCGGCATTTGCCTCGGACTATGGAAATTTCGAGGTGGTTGTCGTCGATGATTGCTCTACGGACAACTCCGTCGAGATCATCAAACGCTATCCCTGCCGTCTGGTCCGCCTGGAGCAGCATGCTGGCCCCGGCGCGTCGAGAAACGAAGGGGCGAACAACAGCAGGGGAGAGGTGTTTTTTTTTACGGACGCCGATTGCCTCCTGCAGAAGGACGCTCTTGCGCGCGCGAACCAGGCGGCAATCGAACACCCCGGCGCGGTCATGGGCGGGACGTACACGCCGCTGCCCTTTGACAATGATTTTTTCAGCGTCTTCCAGTCACTCTTTATCCACTATTCCGAAACAAGGAAGAAAGAACCGGATTACATCGCGGCCCACGCCATGATCATGGACGCGGCGCTGTTTTTCGCAAGCAAAGGATTTCGCCGGCATGTTCTCCCGATCCCGGAGGACGTGGAAATGAGCCACAAGCTTCGCCGGTCCGGTCATCGCCTGGTCATGGAGCCCGGGATCCAGGTGCAGCACATTTTCAAGTTCACGCTCACAAGGTCGCTCAGGAACGCTTTCAGGAAGTCGATGTACTGGACGATGTATTCGCTCGGAAACAGGGACCTCCTGGCTGATTCGGGCACGGCGTCAACGGAACTGAAGGTGAACACCGGTTGTTTCTTCGTGAACGTCCTGCTTGCCGTTCTTTCCTTGAGAAACGGTTTCTTTCTTGCGCCCCTCATCTTTCTTTTTGTCATAAACCTGGCTTTCAGCAGAAAACTCCTCAAGCTGTTTTCCCGGACAAAGGGCCCTCGTTTTGGCGTTCTCGCTGCATTGTACTATTCCTGGGTCTTTCCCGCAGCTGTCGGGGCAGGAGCTCTTTTGGGCTTGGTGAGACAGGTCTTGATGCGTTGGGTGTAGAAAAGGCAGGTGAGTTCAGGGCTTCGGAGTTTTTCTCTTGAACAGGTCTTTCGCAACCCAGAGCCAGAACAGGCTCCGTGCTGCTTTTATCACTGCCACGAGATCGTCCCAGGACCTGAGCGAGAGAATCCTTTTCATGATGTACGAGGGGCGGGAATAGAACTTCCGAAACGCTTTTTGCCTGAGGCCGAGGATCTGCTCCCTGGTCATGGTCCGCGGGATAAACGCCGCGCCCTGGTAGGTATAGTCGGTCAGTTCCCCGGAGATCTCGCCGTATTCAGCCACATGGTCGTAAAGGTACGTGCCGGGAAAGGGCGTTATGGCGTGGAAACTTGCTATGCCGGGATCGATTTCTATTGCGAACTCGATCGTCTTTAGGCCCTCTTCGTAGGTCTCGCCCGGGATGCCGAACATGAACGGCGTCTGGACAACGAGGCCGACCTCCTTCGCCGCCTTTACCGCCTTCCGGATCTGCTCGAGCGTCGTTCCTTTCCGTATCGTGTTCAGGTTCTTCTGCACCCCGCTCTCGGCGCCGAAGAGGATCGCCCAGCAGCCCGCGTCCTTGAACGCCTGGAGCAGGGGCTTGTCCACCTGGTTCACGCAGGCGGATACGAACCAGGTAAAATCGAGCTTGCGCGCCTTGATCTCAGCGGCAAACCGCATTGCCCGGTCATAGTCGGCCGCGAGCGTGTCGTCCAGGAACTTTATCTCCCGATACCCCTGCCTAAGGCAGTGCTCGATCTCCTTCATAACGTTTTCGAGACTGCGGTAGCGGATCCCGGTTGTTCTTTCTTTATCGAGTTGGAAACAGTAGATGCAGTGCCTATTGCACCCGCGCGAGGTCATCATGACGGTTACGGGCTTGCGGCGGTACGTGGCGGGTGTGGGAATGTAGAGGTTCGGGTCGCCTAAGAGTTCCCGGGCTGGGAACGGAAGCGCATCGAGGTCCTGGATGAGCGGCCTGGGCTCATTCTTGATTATCCGTCCCTGGTCCCGCCAGACGATCCCCTGTACGCCATCCAATTTTTTACCGGCTTCGAGCCGTTCGACTGTTTCGAGGACGGTAAATTCCCCCTCGCCGATTACGACGGCGTCGATGCTTTCCCCGGCGTCTTCAAGGCATTGTTCCTGAACTGCGATGGGATAGGGTCCTCCCGCGCAGATGAACGCCTGCGTTCCGAACAGTGCGCGTAATTCGATTGCCGTCTGCTTCGCCTTTTTCCATCCGAATGTCGTCGAATAGATGCCGATGAAGCGGGGCGCGAATTTCGCTATTTCCCCTATGAGTTCGTCATGCCGAAGAAATGCGCCGTTCAGGAATATTACCTCGTGCCCTGCCTGCTGCAGCACTGCGGCAACGGACAGCGTTCCCAGGGGCTGCCAGTAATTGATCTGGGACGCGGCGGTCTTTGAAGCAAAAATGTCTTCCGGCACCCACGAGGGGATCACCAGCGCACATTTCATGATAGGGCGACCTCGCATTTTTCTTCGGGCACAGGGGCCCTGCGGTTCAGGATCTTTTCGGCCGCGTCCATACCCGCTTTGATGGCATGGTCCATGTTGTAGTACTTGAACATCCCGCCCCTGCCGGCAGCGTGAAGGTTCGTGAATCCCGCCAGAAAGCCGTAGACCACGTCGAGGTGCTTTTGGTAGCCGACCTCGAACAGGGGGTAGGCCTTCGGCACCCGGGTGAC